>CALXHO010000045.1 GCA_944388125.1 uncultured Gemmiger sp.
CCTTGAAGGCGTCGATGGAGCAGAACCACTGCTCGGTGGCGCGGAAGATGATGGGGTTGTGGCAGCGCCAGCAGTGAGGATACTGGTGGACGATGTGCTGCACGCCCATCAGATGGCCGGTGGCCTTGATGTGCTCGAGGATGACCTTGTTGGCATCCCAGACCTTGAGCCCGGCGAACTCCTCGCCTGCCTCGGCGGTCAGGCGGCCGGCGTCATCCACGGGGACGACAACGGGCAGCTGGGGATAGTGCTGGGTGCAGACCTCAAAGTCCTCGACGCCGTGGCCGGGAGCGGTATGGACGCAGCCGGTGCCGCCTTCCAGCGTGACATGGTCGCCCAGGATGACCAGGCCGGTGCGGTCCAGGAAGGGATGCTGGTACTCCAGCATCTCCAGCTCGGAGCCCAGGACACGGGGCTCGAGAACGGTATAGTTTTCAATGTGGCAGGCTTCCATGGTGGCCTTGACCAGGTTGGCCGCCATGATGTGGTACTGGCCGTCGATCTCCACAAAGGCGTACTCGATGGAGGGGTTCAGGCAGGTCGCCACGTTGGCGGGCAGAGTCCAGGTGGTCGTCGTCCAGATGACGATCCAGGCCTTGTCCAGAGGAATGCCGTACTTGGCCAGCACGCCCTTGGGGTCGTTCTTCAGCTTGAAGCGGACGTAGATGGAATCGCAGGCATCCTCGGCGTACTCGATCTCTGCCTCGGCCAGGGCCGTGCGGTCCTCGGGGCACCAGTAGACAGCCTTGAGGCCCTTGTAGATATAGCCCTTCTTGGCCATCTCGCCGAAGATCTCCACCTGGCGGGCCTCAAACTCGGGCTTGAGGGTCAGGTAGGGGTTGGCAAAGTCGCCCTGGACACCCAGGCGCTTGAACTGGGAGTTCATGACGTCGATGTGCTCGGTGGCAAACTCCTTGCAGATCTTGCGCAGGTCCAGCTTGGAGACACCGGCCTTCTTGTCGCCGAGAGAACCCAGGGCCTTCAGCTCGATGGGCAGGCCGTGGGTATCATAGCCGGGAACATAGGGCGCGCAGTAGCCGGACATGTTCTTGTAGCGGATGATGATATCCTTGATGATCTTGTTCAGGGCGGTGCCCATGTGGATGCTGCCGTTGGCATACGGAGGGCCGTCGTGCAGAATGAAGGACGGCTTGCCCTCGTTATTCTTGATCATCTGCTCGTAGACATGGTTGTTTTCCCAGTCTTCCAGCATGACCGGCTCTTTTTTCGGCAGGCCCGCCCGCATCTGAAACGGTGTGGACGGCAGATGGATGGTGTCATTATAATTCTGCGCCAAAGTTTCCTACTCTCCTCTATATACTTCATTCACGCACAAACCCGGCACGGCCGGACGCAGATCTCCCCAGCTCCCGAAGGGCTGCGGTCAATCCTGTCGGCGCGCCGGTATCGGTGCGCGGTATCACGATCCACGCTTTTCCAAAAGTGCGGACCGCTGTCAACTGTCAAAGTCCACGCCGGCAAAGGTATCAAAGGATGCCGGCAGCGGATCCGGCTGCGCGGCCTGCTTTTTGGTGCGGCGGGTCGTGCTTCTGCGGGTGGTGGACTTGCGGGTGGTCTTTTTTGGGGCCGGAGGGTCCTGGTCGGGCAGGTCATACAGGCCTGCGCCGGGCTGGAACTTGCCGGTTGCCGCGGGCGCCGGAGCGGCGGGCTCGGGGGGATCCTCACGCAGATCCTCGGGCTCGTCCGGTTTGGGCGCGATGGCAAACTCCACGGTATCCACCTTTTCCTCGGTCTCGGGAAGGGCGTCCTCCTCGGAATCGCCATAGTAAGGCTCAGTGTCCGGTTCGGGCTGGGCCTCCTGGACGGGAGCCGGCTCGTAAGCGGGCTGGGGCTCCTCGTAGGCGGGGGCGGGCTCCTCATAAGCCGGTGCCGGTTCATAGGAGGGCTGCGGTGCCTCATAGGCAGGCTGCGGGGCCGGCTGCGGCTGCGGTTCGGGCTCGGGCTGGGCCGCCGGTTCCTCCTCCGGCTGAGGCTCCACGGTATCGGAGGCCTCCGGGATCTTGGACAGCAGCTCAATATGCTTGCGGTACATGGCAAGGAGGGATTTCTTGAAGTTTTCCGTCTCCTTGCGGATGGTGGTCAGCTCCTGCTGGGCCAGCTCCACCTCGTCACGGGCGCGCTGCTCCCGGTCCTCGGCACGGATGTTGGCGGCGCGGATCACTTCGGCGGCCTTCTGCTTGGCCTCCTTGATGACATTCTCCCCCAGGCGCTGGGCATTGATGAGGGTGGTGTGCAGGGTATCTTCCTCGGCACGGTACTGGTCAATGCGCTGGGCCAGCACCACGAGTTTCTTCTGCAGATCCTCGTTCTCCGCGCTGAGCGCATCCAGACTGTCCGCCACCTGTCTGAGATAATCATCGACATCGTCACACCGATAGCCCCGCATGGCTTTTTCAAATGTGACGCGCCGTACATCCTCCGAAGCGATCATTCTTTATTCCTCCTGTCTCGGGCCCTGCCCGGGATTAGCTGTAAGGCCGAAAGCCGCGCTGTAATGTTTAATACTGATAAAACAGGATAAACGTGCGGTCGCTGCGGCTTTTGCCGCCGATCTCCTGTAACCGGTAGCGGCCGCTGCCGCGCACCGTGAAAATGTCCCCCGCGTAAACCGCGTCATGGGCGCTGCGCAGGGGAACGTGATTGACCTGGACCCGGCCTTCCGAAATGGCCTGTGCCGCCTGTCCCCGGGAGGTGTGCAGCATGGCCGCCAGCACCGAGTCGGCCCGCAGTGAACTGACCGTTGCCTGGCAGAGCTGGCGCTCCGGTTCCCGCAAGGCGGACTGGGGCGGCTCCTCACAGCGCTGGGCATCCAGCCGGATATGACCTGCCGCCGTCAGGTTGGCGGCCACAAAATCGGCCTTGCCCTCCAAAAGGAAGAGGTAATACTCCCCCGGCCGGTCCGGATCGGGACGGATATCGCCCAGGCAGACCCGTTCCAGGCCAAGCCCCAGCGCCGCCCCCAGGATATCCCGGTGGGCAGGAGGCTGTGCTCCCGGCGCAAGGTGGGCATGGAGGTGCAGGCAGGCAACGGGCTGTTCCTGCCAGGCGTCCTCCGGCTCAATGCAGAGCACCCGGCGCTCGGCCCCCTCGAACCCGCCCCAAAAGCGGATGCTGCTCACCTGGGCGCGGTTGGCGGCTGCCGCCGCCAGAGACTGCTCCCGGTCGGACAGAAAGCCGGTATAGCGCGGAATGCCCCGGCGCTCGGCAAGGGTACAGAGTTCCTCCACCCGGCGCATGAAGCGGCGTTCCTCCTCATTCTGGGGAGGCAGAAAGCCGCGCACCGCTGTGCCGGAACCGGTGGGATCAGAAGAATACGCCATTGTTCTCCAGCTCGTCGATCAAATCGCCCATAATGTCAACATTATAGGGAGTGATGATGAAGGTGCTGGTGGCAACGCGCTTGATCTGGCCGTTGTTGGCATAGGCAACGCCGGACAAAAAGTCGATCAGACGACGGGAGACCTCCTTGTTGGTGGACTCGAGGTTCAAAACCACCGTGCGCTTGGCATTGAGCTGATCGGCAATGGTCGAGGCGTCGTCAAAGCGTTCGGGCTTGACCAGCACGACCTGAAGCTGGGTCGTCGCATTGATGTTGACGACCTTGTTGCGCTGTTTGGCAGCTTCGGACTGAGCATAGGTATCCTGGGACGCCGAACCCTGGCCGCCGCCGGCAAAGACCTCGTCCTCGCCGCCGTCCAGGTACTCGTCGTCCTCCGGGTCCGGATTGATACCGAGCATATTTTTGAAGCCTTCGAACATGGACATGATGGATTCTCCTTAACTTATGGCTGTTGCAGCCCTGCGGCTGCCTGCCGTACAGACGGCAGAATTTCACTGAATACAGCGATATACATTAAGTATTATCGCTGTTTTGGCGTCAAAAGTCAATAGCGGCAGCCCCCCGCAGATACATTTTGGATACGGACCGGAAAATCGACGATTTTTCCACAAAAAATGCCGCCCGCTTTGTAAATACAGTCTCAGCGGGCGGCGATTTCAGCCCGTTGGGGCTGCTTTGCCGTGGGAATATTTGACGGTGTGTCCGGTTTTTACATCAATTTTCCATCCTGCAGGTTGGTACCCTCCACGATGACCTCATCATACAGGCGGACCTCGTTGTCGGTCCCCAGTGCGCCGTCCTCCGGCACCAGGATATAATCCTCGTTCTGGTAGAGGATGGTGATCTTGCGGAAGCGCTGGAGGTTGCCCACCTTGACGTAGACGCCGTTGTTGCCGTCCACGATGTGCAGTGCCTTGCTGTCGATGCGGATGCCTGAATAGGTGTGCAGGTCGATCTGGGCGGTCTCCTGACCCAGGGTCAATACCTCCGAATTGATGGTGCCGCATTCCAGCACGATCTTGGCAAGCCCGGCCTCCTCGTCCTCGGTGACGGACAGCACTGTGGCCGACAGGGGATCGTCCTGTTTGCCGGGTACGCTGATCTTGACGGTGGAAAGTCCGTCAAACCGGGCGGCGGTGTCCAGGTCACAGGTGGCGTAGAACCGCCAGGAAAAGCCCGAGACGATCCATCCCGCCGTGTTGTCGGTGGAGGCGGTAAGGTCCTGCCCCAGCATCGACGACAGGTCGGACACCGAGGCATTGTCGGCAGTCTCCTGATCCAGTGTGGTGAGGTGCGCCGTGTCCGCGGCCACAAAGTAGCCGTTTTTCTCTGCCACCAGATTCTGCAGGCCGTCCAGCTGGGCGGCGATGGCATCCCGCTCCGACTGGAGCTGGGCGATGGTGGACTCGAAACCGGTGCTCTGGCCGGTGGAGATCTGCAGGCGGTTCTGGGCCAGGAGGAAATCCTCCTCGGCGGTACGGATACTGCCGTAGGCGCCCCGGTCCAGCTGGTCCAGCAGGTTATACAGCGCCGACCGGGTCTGGGTGGTCAGCACCGAGAGGTCACTGCCCGACGAGTTCTGGGACTTGTTGAGCAGCGAGATCTCCCGGTCCAGATTGGTCAGGGCCTCCCGCTCCAGGTCCTGGCCCTCGGCGGTGTAGCACTCGGCAATGACGGTGCCCACAGTGACCCGCTCACCGTTTTCCACCAGATAGCCCAGGTCACCGCTGCCCGACACCGGTGTGGCATCGAATACAGCCGCGCCGGTGAGCTTGATGCTGTCCGACATGGTGGCCTGGATGGCTGTCTCTGTCTTGTAGGTGTGATGAAGAATGGCGTAGAGCTGTACCGCAACGTACAGCACGGCAAAAATCAGGATGGCCGTGATCAGTGCGATGGCCATGTTTTTGCCGACGCGTCGGCGCTCGGCCGGATCTCTCTGCATGGGTATGGTCTCCCTCCCCTTGCGGGGTCGGCGGCCGGGTCAGTGTTCCCCGGCCAGGAAATTGCGGACAAGCTCCCCTGCGCGCCGGAGCGTGTCGGGGCGCTCGATCTCCAGCCAGACGGCGTCGGTCTGGCGGCGGAACCAGGTCAGCTGGCGCTTGGCATAATTGCGGGACGCCTGCTTGAGTTTGTCGGTGCACTGTTCCAGCGTCTGGGTCCCTTCAAAATAGGGGAAGAACTCCTTGTATCCGATGGCCTGGGCCGCCGTGCGGAAGGCGGTGCGGTTGTGCCAGACGTACTCGGCCTCCGGCAGGATGCCCCCCTCCACCATGCGGTCCACCCGCAGATCAATGCGGCGGTAGAGCTCGGCACGGTCGGCGCAGGTCAGGCAGATACACAAAGAACGGTAGGGCTTCTGGGCCGGCAGCGAGGCGGCCCGCTGCTCGCTCATGGTGTGGCCGGTGAGGTGGTAGAGTTCCAGTGCACGGACTACCCGGTGGGTGTTGTTGGGGTGGAGAGTGCTAGCGTAATCGGGGTCAACGGCGCAGAGTTCCTCATAGACAGCCTGGCCCTCCCCGCCGTCGATGCGCTTCTGCAGCGCAGCCCGGAAAGCAGGGTCCTCCTTCTGGGGAGCAAAGCTGACCCCGTTGAGAAGGCTGGAAATATACAGCCCGGTCCCGCCTACGACCAGCGGAAGCTTTTCCCGGGCGGTGATGTCCCGGATGGCAGCATCGGCCCGGGCGGTGAACTCGGCCACGCTGAAATTCTGTTCCGGGTCCAGGATATCCACAAGGTGATGGGGCACGCCCTGCGTCTCCTCGGGGGTGACTTTGGCGGTGCCCACGTCCAGCCCTTTGTAAATCTGCATGGAATCGGCGCTGATGATCTCGCCGTCAAACTCCTTTGCCAGCGCTACGGACAAAGCGGTCTTGCCGGTGGCGGTGGGGCCGCCGATGGCGACCACGCGGGGCAGGTCAGACAATGCGGCCAAACTGTTTTTCCAGCTCCTTCCGGGTGATCTTGAGCACGCAGGGGCGGCCATGGGGGCAGAAGGGCGGCACGCTGCCGTCCAGAATCTGCTGGGCCAGGGCCAGCAGCTCGGAGGGATCGCTGCGGTCCCCCGCCTTGACGGCGGCACGGCAGGCGATGGAGTGGAGCACCCACTCGGTCTTTTCCCGCAGGGCGTCGCCGCCTCTTGCCAGACGGGCAGCCAGCTCAATGAGCATATCCTCCACATCGTCCACAGGCACATCCGCCGGGACGGCCCGCACAATGACGGTGGCACCGCCGTAGTCCTCGGCCTCGATGCCTGCGTCCTCCAGCAATTTCTGGTTCTGCAGAACGGCCAGCTTTTCCTCCGCCGAAAGGTTGACCTGCACCGGCACCAGAAGCATCTGGGCGGGCACATTGCCGTAATCTTTGGAGAGCTTTTCAAAGAGGATGCGCTCGTGGGCGGCGTGCTTGTCGATGAGGCAGAGTTCCCCTGCCCGCTCGGTGATGATATAGGTGCGGAATACCTCCCCCACCAGGCGCAGGGGCTCACTCTGGGGCGTGGGGGCCAGTGTCGTCTGCTCCGGTGTGCCTGTGGGCAGTGCGCTGAGGGCAGAGGCCGTCCCGGCCTCCTCCGTCTCTTGGGCGGGCTCGGGGACAAAGCTGGTCTGCTGGGGGGCTGTCTCCACTGCGGAAGCAGGCTGACCGGCAGGGGCCGGGGCTTCCCCGGCTGCGGGAGCGGGCACCGGTCCGGTGTGGACTGCGGAGGCATCGGCGGGGGGATTCGGCACTGCGGCGGTGTTTTCCTCCTCGGTCAGGTCAGGCAGAATGTCCAGTTCCGCCTCGGACACCTCGCCGAGTGCTCTGACGGCATCCGCCACCGAAACCGCCGGCGTGGGCTGCTTGTCGTAGTCTGCCCGGACGGCATGGATGCTTCCCTGTCCCGGCGCCGTGCTGATGCCCGGCACCGGGCGGGGCGGGATGGGGTCGGTCAGGCTGCGTGCGGCCCGGTACTGGGCCGCCGTCATGGTGGCAAAGCCGCCGCCCGGGTGGTGGGGTGTTGCCGTCTGCGCTGCCGCCGGGCGGGCAGGCGCCTGGGGAGCAGACTGGGGCGGGGCGGGCTGAGCCTGGGCCGCCTGCTGCTTGCCGTGGTCCCCGTGATCCATGGAAAAGCGGCACTCCCCGCTGCCGGGGGTAGTGAGAGCGTTGCGCACCGCACGGTAGACCGCATCGAAGACGTCGCCCTCCCGGGCAAAACGGATCTCGGTCTTGGCGGGGTGGACGTTGACGTCCACCAGCTCGGCGGGCAGTGTGAGCATGAGGACACCGCCGGGGAACTTGCCCTGCATGAGAGTTCCCTTGTAGGCGTTTTCCATGGCGGCCATCATGGTGCGGTTTTTGACGTAGCGGCCGTTGACATAGAAATACTGCGCCCCGCGGGAGGCACGGCAGGCCCGGGGCGGTGTGACCAGGCCGGTCACCTGATAGACCCCCAGCTCCCCCTCCACCGGCAGCAGGTCCCGGGCAAAGTCCCGGCCCACCGCGGCGTGCACCGCGCTGATCAGCTTGCCGTCGCCGGGGGTGACGAACTGCAGCTTGCCCTCCCGCTCGAACCGGAAGGAGATCTCCGGGTGGGAGAGGGCGGTGTGCAGCACCACGTCGGCCACAAAGGTGCCCTCGCTGGCATCCTTTTTGAGGAACTTCATCCGGGCGGGAGTGTTGTAGAACAGGTCCCGCACCGTGATGGTGGTGCCCACCGGGCGGGCGCCGGGCTCCATGCCCTGCTCCTCCCCGCCTGCAATGCGGTAGAGGCAGGCGTACTCGTCGGCCTGGGTGCGGGTGAGGACCTCCACCCGGGCCACGCTGGCGATGGAGGCCAGCGCCTCCCCCCGGAAGCCCAGGGTGTGGATGCTGTTCAGATCCTCCGCCGTCTTGATCTTGCTGGTGGCATGGCGGATGAAGGCCTTGTCGATGTACTCGGCCTCGATGCCGGTGCCGTTGTCCACGATCTGCAGCAGCTCAATGCCGCCGCGGCGGATGGACAGCGTGATCTTGGTCGCGCCTGCGTCGATGGCGTTTTCCAGCAGCTCTTTCGCCACCGAGGCGGGGCGTTCCACCACCTCGCCCGCGGCGATCAGTTCGGATGTGTGCTTGTCCAGCACGCGGATCTCTGCCATAAGTCACCTAGCCTTTTGCGTTGGGAAAAAGGGCGCGCCGTGTCCCCTGCTTTTCAGGGGACGCAGCGGCCAGTATCAGTGCAGGACACCGGGCATTATTTTGCCAGCGCCTTTTTCAGTTCATAGAGGAAGTTCAAAGCCTCGATGGGAGTGAGGGTCTCCACGTCCACGCTCTTGAGCTTGTCCACCACCTCGCTGGGGACCTCGGGGTTCTGGTAGGCGTGGACCGTTTCAAAGTCCAGCTGCAGGGAGGCGTTGGCCCCGGGGGCTGTGGCTTCCAGCTGGCGCAGCACCTCGTGGGCGCGGCGGGTCACACTGGAGGGCAAGCCCGCCAGTTTGGCCACCTCGATGCCGTAGCTGTCGTCCGCCGGGCCGGCCACGATGCGCCGCAGGAAGGTGATGTCCTCCCCCCGCTTTTTCACGGCGATGTTATAGTTCTTGACGCCTTCTACATCCTGTTCCAGCTCGGTGAGCTCGTGGTAATGGGTGGCGAACAGCGTCTTGCAGCCGATCTTCTCACAGATATGTTCCACCACGGCCCGGGCAATGCTCATGCCGTCAAAGGTGGAGGTGCCGCGGCCGATCTCGTCCAGAATGACCAGGCTGTCCCTGGTGGCGTGTTCCAGAATCTCGGCCACCTCGGTCATCTCCACCATAAAGGTGGACTGGCCCGCGGCCAGATCGTCGGAGGCGCCCACCCGGGTAAAGATGGCGTCCACCACGCCTACCCGGCAGGAAGCCGCCGGGACAAAGCTGCCGATCTGGGCCATGAGGGCGATGAGGGCGTTCTGGCGCATGTAGGTGGACTTGCCCGCCATGTTGGGGCCGGTGATGATGAGCATCCGGTTGTCCGACTCGTCCAGGGTGGTGTCGTTGGGAACGAACAGGCTGCCCTTGAGCATCTGCTCGATGACGGGGTGGCGGCCCTCCGCGATATCCAGCACGTCGCTGTCGTCCACCGTGGGCTTGACGTAGTTGTTGCAGACGGCCACCTCCGCAAAGGCAGCCAGCACGTCCAGCTGGGCCACGGCGGAGGCGGTCTTCTGGATGCGCAGGATCTCCCCCGAGATGGCGCTGAGCAGGTCGGCAAAGAGCTGATGTTCCAGCACCAGCAGCCGCTCGTTGGCGCCCAGGATCTTGTTTTCCAGATCCTTCAGCTCGGGGGTGATGTAGCGCTCCCCGGTGGTGAGGGTCTGTTTGCGGGTGAAGGTATCGGGCACGCTGCCGGTGTAGGAGCGGCTGACCTCGATATAGTAGCCGAACACTTTATTGAAGCCGATCTTCAGCTTGGGGATGCCGGTCTCTTCCCGCAGGCGGGCCTCCATCTGGGAGAGAAAGCCCTTGCCGCCGTGCATGATGTCCCGCAGCTCGTCCACCTCGGCGTTGTAGCCTGCCCGGATGACGCCGCCGTCCTTGAGATTGGCGGGCGGGTCGTCCCCGATGGCCGACCGGATACGGGTGAGAAGATCGCTCAGCGGGTCGATGTCGGCGGCCAGCTTTTGCAGCAGGGGCGCCGTGGAGGCCTCCGCAATGCGGCGGACCTCGGGCAGGGCCTCACAGGTATCCCCCAGGGCGCAGACCTCCCGGGGGGTGGCGGAACCGTACAGGATACGGGTGGTCAGGCGCTCGATGTCAAACACCCGGCCCAGGGCCTCCTTGAGATCGCCGCGGGCCACGTTCTCCTGGTAGAGGGCTTCCACCGCGTCCAGGCGGGCGTTGATGGCCGCCGAGTCCACCAGAGGCTGCTCGATCCAGGCCCGGAGCAGGCGCTTGCCCATGGAGGTCTCGGTCTTGTCCAGCACCCAGAGCAGGGTGCCTTTTTTCTCCCGGCCGCGCATGGTCTCGGTGAGTTCCAGGTTGGCCCGAGTCACCGGGGAAAGGCGCATGTACTGGGCGTCGGCGTAGTTCTGCACCGCACGGATGCGCTCGATGCCGTGCTTCTGGGTCTCCTTGAGGTAGCCCAGCAGCATGCCCACCGCGTAGGGCACCATGCCGTCCTCGGCAAAGCCGCAGGTCTTGCGCCAGTCCGCCCCGAACTGGGCGGTCAGCTCGGCGTCGATGACGCTGTCCTTGCAGCAGGCGTCCTCCCGCAGTTCCACCAGGGCGCTGGTGTGCTGCTTGATGTAGGCCGTCACGTCCTTGAGGTCCAGCATGGCGGTGTTGATGAGGATCTCGCTGGGCATGTAGCGGCAGAGCTCGGTGATGATGGCGCCGCCCATCTTTTCGGCGGAGAGTTCGGTGGCGTAGGCCTCGCCGGTGGAGATGTCGGCAAAGCAGACGCCCGCCCTCCAGCTGCGGCGCTGCTTTTTCAGGTAGATGGCGCAGAGGTAGTTGTTCTTGTCCTCGGCCAGCATGCTGCTCTCAATGACGGTGCCGGGGGTCACCACCCGGATGATGTCCCGCTTGACCAGGCCTTTGGCCAGGGCGGGGTCCTCCATCTGCTCACAGATGGCCACCTTGTATCCCTTGGCGATCAGCCGGGCCACATAGGTCTCGTAGGAATGGAAGGGCACGCCGCACATGGGGGCGCGCTCCTCCCGGCCGCAGTTTTTGCCGGTCAGCGTCAGCTCCAGTTCCCGGGATGCGGTGAGGGCATCGTCGTAGAACATCTCATAAAAGTCGCCCACACGATAAAAGAGAATCTCGTCCGGGTGCTGCTTCTTGATCTCAAAGTATTGCTGCATCATGGGAGAAACTGCCTGTTCCGCCATGTTTCACACTCCTGTTCCGGGCCGGGGCCGCATCGCGCGGTCCGGGGAAATCCTTCTTCGACAAAGGCGGGGGATGGTCTCCCCCGCCGAAACGCTCTTTATCCGCCGATCAGTGGCAGCCGGAGCAGGACGCGCAGCTGCCGGTGCAGCCGCCCTGGGGTGCCTGGACGGTCATGGGGTCGCCGCCGTTCATGGCGGTGTTGATGATGGCGTCGATGTGATTGACCATCGCCTCGCACTCGCTCTTGGCGGCATTGTAGCGCACCATGCCCTCGCTGGACATGATCTGGGTGTAGAGGTCGTTGATCTTCTGGTTCAGCTCGGCAATGCGGGCACTGTCCGGCTCGGTCTCGGCGCTGGCACGGTTGAGATCCAGGCGCTGCAGGTTGAACTCGCCGATCATCTTCTGCAGTTCCTCGTCGGCATCGTTCATGCGGCGGGCGGCGTCCAGCTCCAGGTAACGGGGGTCGGTCTGCATGGCAGCAGCGGCTTTCTTGAACAGATCAATGCAATCCATGGTTGGGTTCTCCTTTATTGTGTGTATTTTGTATTCTTTGTGGCGGGAAGGCTCAGGCGTTGGTCACGGCCCTGCCGGTGAGCAACGCCGCCCGGGAGCCGGTCAGCTCCACGTCGGCCCAGCTTCCGATGAGCTCCTCCCCGCCGGGGAATTCGACGACCAGATTGTTGTCCAGGCGCCCGTTGAGGGTGCCCGGCGTGCGGCCGCAGGCTTCCACCAGCACCCGCACCGTCTGCCCCGCCATGGCCGCGATCCGGGGGAAGGCGACCTCGTCCTGGGTGCGCAGCAGCCGCTCCATGCGGGCGGTTTTCTCGGCATGGGTGGTGGGGTCGGGCATCTCGGCAGCCTTGGTGCCGCCGCGCTTGGAATAGATGAAGGTGAACAGCTGCATGTAGCCCACCTGTTTCACCAGCTCCAGCGTCTGCTCGAACTCCTCCTCCGTCTCGCCGGGGAAGCCGACGATGATGTCACTGGAGAAGGTCACGCCGGGGATTTTCTCCTTGGCGTAGTCGATGAGCTCGAGATACTGGGCCGAGGTGTAATGGCGGTTCATGGCCGCCAGCACCCGGTCGCTGCCCGACTGCACCGGCAGATGGATATGCTTGCACAGGTGGTCGTTGGCGGCGATGGTGTCGATGAGCTTGCGGCTGGCATCCTTGGGGTGGCTGGTCATGAAGCGGACCTTGTAGTCACCGGGGGTCTGACAGAGCAGGTTCAGCAGGTCGGCAAAGTCCATGGGCTCGGCCAGGCCCTTGCCGTAGCTGTTGACGTTCTGGCCCAGGAGGGTGATTTCCTTGTAACCGGCTGCCACCAGGCTGCGGAATTCCTCCAGCACAGCCTGGGGTTCCCGGCTGCGCTCCCGCCCCCGCACATAGGGTACAATACAATAGGTGCAGAAGTTGTCGCAGCCGTACATGATGGGCAGCCAGGCCCGGAAGCCGGAATCCCGGCGGATGGGCATTTCCTCCACCACCGCATCCCGCTGGACCGGGTCCTGCAGATACCGCTTGCCCCGGCGGATGCGCTCGGCCAGGATGGCGGGCAGACGGTCGATGCCGTCCACGCCGAAGACCAGGTCCACGTAAGGGTAGCTGGCGCGGAGCTTGTCCACCACGCTCTTTTGCTGGGCCATGCAGCCGCAGACGCCGATCATCAGGCGGGGGTTCTTCTCCTTCAGGCGCTTGAGGGCGCCCACGTTGCCGAACACCCGCTGCTCGGCGTGTTCCCGCACGGCGCAGGTGTTGAACAGGATCAGATCCGCCTGCTCCACATTGTCGCAGATGCCGTAGCCGACATCCATCAGGACGCCGCGGATCTTCTCGCCGTCGTTGACGTTCTGCTGGCAGCCGTAGCTGTGCACGTAGGCCATGGGCGGGGTGTCGTAGTATTCGGCCAGCGTGCGCGCCGCGGCCGCATCATGGGTGTAAGTGGTCTTTTCCAAAGCCGTCTCTCCGAAGCATAAATTTGAGATGTGGGGGTATCCTTTGCCGAAAAATGGGCACAGATACCAAATATACCGTTTTAGTATACCGCAAGCGAAAAAAAAGTACAAGAGTCCTTCCCTGTGCCGCGGCAAACTGCCTGACGATGGAGACGGCGCCGCAGGCAAAGCGGCCCATCCCCTCCCCCTGGGAAAGCGGCAGCGTGCGGTTGCCGGCCTGCCCCCTGCCGCCCCGCCGACAGGATACACCATTTCCCGCTCCGCTGTTTGTTGCCGGGGACACGGAGCGATACAGATTTTTTGCCGTATTCTGTTTACTCACAAAACAAAACGTGATATAATCGTTTTACAACCTATCGTTGTTAATCTTTTCTTGCCCCGCCGGGCCGGATTTTCCATTCCGGCGGGGTGCGATATGCCTGACGCTTTGCCAAAAGCTCAGGCTGCATGAGCAAACAAAGGAGCTTTTCATGGAAGAGCCTTCGATTTTTCATCTGCAGGCGCCCTTCTCCCCCACCGGCGACCAGCCCCAGGCCATCGACGCCCTGGTGGAGGGCATCCGCCAGGGGGACAAGGCACAGACCCTTTTGGGCGTGACCGGTTCGGGCAAGACCTTCACCATGGCGAACATCATTGCCCGGTGCAACCGCCCCACCCTGATCCTGGAGCCCAACAAGACCCTGGCCAGCCAGATCTGCACCGAGATGCGCAGTTTTTTCCCCGACGACGCGGTGGAATACTTTGTCTCCTACTACGACTACTACCAGCCGGAGGCCTATATTCCCTCCACCGATACCTATATTGAAAAGGACAGCGCCATCAACGACGAGATTGACCGGCTGCGGCACTCGGCCACGGCGGCCCTGTCCGAGCGGCGCAACGTCATCATTGTGGCCAGTGTCTCCTGCATCTACTCGTTGGGTGACCCCATCGATTACCGGAGCATGGTCATCAGCCTGCGCCCCGGCATGGAGATGAGCCGGGACGAGCTCTGCCGCCGTCTGGTGAAACTCCAGTACGAGCGCAACGACATCAACTTCACCCGCAACAAGTTCCGGGTCCACGGGGACATTGTGGACATCTACCTGGCCTATATGGACGACCTGGCCATCCGGGTGGAGTTTTTCGGGGACGAGATCGACCGCATCAGCGAGATGCGCCCCCTCACCGGAGAGCGCCAGAACGTGGTGCGCCATGTGGCCATCTTCCCCGCCAGCCACTACATCGTCGGCCCTGAGAAGATGAAAGCAGGCCTTGCCAAGATTGCCCAGGAGCTGGACGAGCAGGTGAAAAAATTCACCGAGGAGGGCAAGCTGCTGGAAGCCCAGCGCATTGCCCAGCGCACCAACTACGACATGGAAATGCTCCAGGAAGTGGGCATGTGCAAGGGCATCGAGAACTACTCGGCAGTCTTGTCCGGCCGTGCGCCGGGGTCCACCCCCACCACCCTGCTGGACTACTTCCCCAAGGATTTTCTGCTCATGGTGGACGAGAGCCACGTCATGCTGCCCCAGGTGCGGGGCATGTACGCCGGCGACCACAGCCGCAAGGCCACTCTGGTGGAGTACGGTTTCCGTCTGCCCTCCGCCTTTGACAACCGCCCCCTCCGCTTTGAGGAGTTTGAGGCGAAGGTCGGGCAGACCATCTTTGTCAGTGCCACCCCCGGCCCCTACGAGAAAGAGCATTCCACCCGTGTGGCGGAGCAGGTCATCCGTCCCACCGGGCTTCTCGACCCCATCATCATGGTGCGGCCGGTGGAGGGCCAGATCGAGGACCTGCTGGGCGAGATCCGCACCCGCATCGACCGGGGCGAGCGCGCCCTCGTCACCACCCTGACCGTCAAGATGGCCGAGGATCTGACCAACTATCTGGAGGAGCACGGCGTCAAGGCCCGCTATCTCCACCACGAGGTGGATACCTTTGAGCGGATGGAGCTCATCAAGGACCTGCGTGTGGGCGCCATCGACGTCATTGTGGGCATCAACCTGCTGCGCGAGGGCCTGGACCTGCCGGAGGTGTCCCTCATCGCCATCCTGGACGCGGACAAGGAGGGCTTTCTGCGCAGCGAGACCAGCCTGATCCAGACCATCGGCCGCGCCGCCCGCAATGCCAACGGCGTGGTGCTGATGTACGCCGACGAGGTCACCCCCAGCATGGAGCGGGCCATCATGGAGACCGAGCGCCGCCGGGCGATTCAGGACGCCTACAACAAGGCCCACGGCATTACGCCCAAGACCATCGTCAAGGCCATCTCCGGCGGGCTGGAGATCAGCATGTCGGAGGAGAACAAGAAACTCCGCCAGCGCCGCATGAGCAAGGCCGAGCGGGAGCAGACCATCGCCCGCCTGACCAAGGAAATGAAGGAGGCCGCCCGTCTGCTGGAATTCGAGCACGCGGCTTTCCTGCGTGACCAGATCCAGCGGCTGCAGCGGGGCGAGGACCCGACCGAAATGGGTACCGAAGAGCGGCACACCGCCGACCAGAAACGGCGTGCTTCCGGAAGCAGAAGAGGCAGGGGGAAAGGAAAACATTGAGCAAGATCAAGATCGATCCCAATCAGCGCATCGTCATCAAGGGTGCGCGGGAACACAACCTGAAAAACGTGAATCTGACGCTGCCGCGCAACAAGATGATCGTCATGACCGGCCTGTCCGGTTCGGGCAAGTCCAGTCTTGCCTTTGACACCATTTACGCCGACGGCCAGCGCCGCTATATGGAGAGCCTTTCCAGCTACGCCCGGCAGTTTCTGGGCCAGATGGAAAAGCCCGACGTGGACGAGATCACCGGCCTGTCCCCGGCCATCTCCATTGACCAGAAAACCACCAGCCACAACCCCCGCTCCACTGTGGGCACCGTCACCGAGATCTACGACTATCTCCGCCTGATGTATGCCCGCATCGGCATTCCCCATTGCCCGGTCTGCGGGCGGGTCATCAGCCAGCAGAGCGTGGATGAGATGGTGGATGAGGTGCTCAAGCTGCCCGAGCGCACCCGGTTCCAGGTGCTTGCCCCCGTGGTGCGCGGCCGCAAGGGCACCCAGCAGAAAGAGCTGGACGCCGCACGGCGGGCCGGCTATGTCCGTGTGCGCATCGACGGCAGCATGTACGATCTGGACGAGGAGATCAAGCTGGAGAAGAACCTCAAGCATACCGTGGAGATCGTGGTGGACCGCCTTTCCATCAACGACAATGTGCGCAGCCGCCTGGCTGATTCCATCGAGACCGCCCTCAGCCTGACCGACGGGCTGGTCATCATCGACGTCATCGGCGGCGAGCCCATGCAGTTCAGTCAGAACTATGCCTGCCCCGAGCACGGCATTTCCATCGAGGAGCTGACGCCCCGGATGTTCAGCTTCAACAATCCCTTCGGCGCCTGCGAGACCTGCACCGGCCTGGGCACCTTCATGAAGGTGGACCCCGCCCGCATCATTCCCGACAAGCGCAAATCCATCCGGGAGAGCGCCATCAAGGCCAGCGGCTGGTACTACGCCGAGGGTTCCATCTCGGAGATGTACTACGTCGCCCTGGGCAAGCGCTACGGCTTTACCCTGGACACCCCCATCAAGGAGATGAGCAAGGAGGCCGTCAACGCCATTCTGTACGGCACCAAGGGCGAAAAGCTGGAGATGCAGCGGGAGACCATGTTCGGCTCCGGCACCTACAAAAACGACTTTGAGGGCATCATCCCCAACCTGGAGCGCCGCTTCCGGGAGACCGGTAGCGAGTGGGTCAAGGAGGAGATTGCCCAGGTCATGTCCAGCGAGGAATGCCCCGCCTGCCATGGCCGCCGTCTGAAGCCCACCAGTCTGGCCGTGACGGTGGGCGGCATCAACATTTCCGACTTCTGCGACATGAGCGTCAACGAGGAACTGGAGTTCATCAAAACTGCCTCGGTGTCCGAGCGCGACCAGATGATCGGCGCCTCCATCTTCAAGGAAGTGCGGGAGCGCCTGGGCTTTCTACAGAGCGTGGGTCTGGGCTACCTCACCCTGTCCCGGGGCGCAGCATCCCTGTCCGGCGGCGAGAGCCAGCGCATCCGTCTGGCTACCCAGATCGGCAGCGCCCTGACCGGCGTGCTCTACGTGCTGGACGAGCCCAGCATCGGCCTGCACCAGCGGGACAACGACAAGCTGATCGCCACCATGAAACGGCTGCGGGATCTGGGCAACACCCTGATCGTGGTGGAGCACGATGAGGACACCATGCGCCAGGCCGACTATATCGTGGACGTGGGCCCCGGCGCGGGCGTGCACGGCGGCGAGATCGTGGCCGCGGGCAGTGTGGAGGATATCTGCGCCTCCAAGCGCAGCATCACCGGCGCCTACCTGTCCGGGCGCAAAGCGGTGGAGGTC
>CALXHO010000046.1 GCA_944388125.1 uncultured Gemmiger sp.
TGGAAGCATCCCCACCACGACGGCACCGTCACCTACACCCGCCTGCAGGGCGATGTCCGCTTCTACGATGTGGACTTTGCCTACGTGCCGGGCAAGACGGTGCTGCATGATGTGTCGCTCTACGCCAAGCCGGGCCAGAAGGTGGCCTTTGTCGGCTCCACCGGCGCCGGCAAGACGACCATCACCAACCTGATCAACCGCTTCTACGATATCGCCGACGGCAAGATCCGCTACGACGGCATCAACATCAACAAGATCAAGAAGGACGATCTGCGTCATTCCCTGGGCATCGTGCTGCAGGACACCAACCTGTTCACCGGCACCGTCATGGAGAACATCCGCTACGGCAACCTGGACGCCCATGACGAGGAGTGCATCGCCGCGGCCAAGCTGGCCGGCGCCGATGACTTCATCCGCCGCCTGCCCGAGGGCTACAACACCATGCTCACCGGCAACGGCGCCAACCTGAGCCAGGGCCAGCGCCAGCTGCTGGCCATCGCCCGGGCCGCGGTGGCGGACCCGCCCGTCATGATCCTGGACGAGGCCACCTCCTCCATCGACACCCACACCGAGGCCATTGTGCAGCGGGGCATGGATGCCCTGATGACCGGGCGCACCACCTTTGTCATTGCCCACCGCCTGTCCACGGTGCAGAACGCCGACGCCATCATGGTGCTGGACCACGGCCGCATCATCGAGCGCGGCACCCACGAACAGCTCATCGCCCAGCACGGCACCTACTATCAGCTGTACACCGGCGCGCTGGAACTGGACTGATCGCTTCCCCAAACGCATACACAGCAAAAGGGCTGTCACCCCGCAGGGTGACAGCCCTTTTTGTGTAGTATCACAGCGTTTCAGCCGCTGCGCATGGGCAGCAGCACCCGCAGATGGAAGCAGCCGTCCTCCACCTTGACGGTGAGGAATC
This sequence comes from uncultured Gemmiger sp., assembly GCA_944388125.1. Taxonomy (GTDB): domain Bacteria; phylum Bacillota; class Clostridia; order Oscillospirales; family Ruminococcaceae; genus Gemmiger. The sequence continues at coordinate 929 of CALXHO010000046.1, forward strand.
CGCTGTACTTTTCCACCGCATGGCGGATGCTCTTGAGGCCGAAGCCGTGGCAGCCGTCGGCGGAAGTCTTGGTGGAGAGGGGCAGCCCGTCGGCGCCGAAGCGCAGCTCCCTCAGGATGGGGTTGCTGACCTGGACGGCGATGAGCCTGTTCTCGGCATAGACCAGCACGTCGATGATCCGCTTTTCCGGGTCCTGGATGGTCTGGACATACTCGATGGCGTTGTCCATGGCGTTGGCAAAGATGGTGTACAGGTCCACCGGGTCCAGAAAATCCAGCAGATGCCCGTCGGCGATGCAGTGGGCCTGGATGTGGTTGGCCTCGCAGTAGAGGCTTTTCTCGGTGAGCACTGTGTCCAGGACCTCGTTGCCGGTCTTGGCGATGGCGTCGTAGATGCGCACCGATTTTTCCAGCTCTTTCAGATAGATGACCTTCTCATCCCCCACCATGGCCCGCATGGCGCGGATCTGGTGTTTGAGGGTATGGCACTTGCGGTTGATGAGCAGGATATTTTTCCGGGCAATGGAATACTGGGCCTTCTGCTGCATCCACAGCTGGTTGAGGGTGTCCAGCTCCTGGCGGATGTAACTCTTTTTGAACAGCTCGTGCTGGAGATAGAGCAGGGTGGCGCAGTAGAATTCCATGAGGAGGGGAAACAGCCAGAAAGCAGGCAGATCCTCCCCGTACCACAGGGTGGTGGAGAGCTGCACCAGAAAGAGAATGAGCAGCAGCAGAACGAAGGAAAGGCTGAACTGGCGGGGCCCGATCTGGTAGGTGCCCTTGACGGGCATCCACCGGGCCAGGGTCAGTCCCACGGCCAGATACAGCACCGCCACCGACCCCACCGCGCAGATGCCCGAAGCCAAAGGCCACCGGTCCAGCGCCCGCAGGAGAGCGATGGCCAGGGAGCAGCTGAGATGGTAGAGCACCATCACCCACACCGCGCAGTAGACGGCGGCGGAGCGGGAGATATCGGCGCAGAGGGCAAAAAATCCCACGACCAGCACAAAGCTGACCAGAAAGACCAGCCACAGCAGGCCGGAGGTGGGGGAGAGCAGCCCCACCGGCAGGTGAAGCAGCACCCCGCCCGCCAGGCCCGCAGCCAGACGAAGACGGAACTTGCCCCGTCGGCGCAGGGGCAACAGAAAGAGCAAAGCAGCGAACCACAGCCCCGTCACCCGCCAGAAGGTCCACAGATAGGGGGACAGGGCGGTCATCGGTCGCCTCCCACGTAGTTGGTCAGGGCGGTGAGAAAGGCGGTGTGGTTGCGGCGGCTGATTTCCAGCTCCTGGCCCGCCACCATGACGGTGTCCCGGCGGACCTCGGTGACATGGCGCAGGTTGACCAGATACCAGTGGTTGCACCGGACAAAGTGATAGCGCTCCAGCTGCTGTTCCGCCTGCTGCATGGTGCCGCGCAAAACAAACTCGCCCTCCTCGGTGTGGTAGTGGAGCATGCGGTTCTGCACCTCCACGTAATAGATCTCCCGGGTAGAGATGCGCTTGACGGCGTCGGGCAGGTTGAGCAGTACCTGGCCGCTCTCCCGCTTCTGGGCGCGGTGGATGGCCCGCTCAAACCGCACACTGAAGGTGTAGTAGTTGATGGGCTTGAGCACAAAATCCAGCGCCCCCACCTCATAGCCGCGGATGGCATACTGGGCCATGTTGGTCACAAACACCAGCACCACGTCGGCGTCGGCGGCCCGCAGCTTGTGGGCGGCCTCCATGCCGTTCATGCCGGGCATCTCGATGTCCAGCAGAATGATGTCAAAGCGGGAGGCGTCCCGCTCCACGATCTGGATGCCGTCGGCAAAGCATTCCACTTCAAACGGCAGCCCGTGCTCGTCGCCGTAACGGCGGATGAATTCTTCCAGCTGGTCCCGGCACTCCTGATCGTCCTCTACAATGGCAACGTGCAAAAGGGGGCACCCTCCTTTCCATACGATTCCAAAATTATATATATTATACCAAAGATTTCCCCAAGAATAAATAGCCCCCTCCCGCCCCCGCGGCAAGAAAAATGTGAAAACCGCACCCCGTCCCCGGCAGGACAGGATGCGGTTTTTGTGACAAAACAAACGATAAGGGGTATGATTTGCTGCGGAAAAGAGGAATCAGTCCTCCCGCTGCAGGTCGGCGGCGGGGGCGGTGCGCCCTGCCCGGGCCAGGGCCGGCCAGGCGGAGGCAAGGCTCAGGGCCAGCATGGCCGCCGCAGCGATCACCGCCGCGCCGAGCGGAAAGAAGAAGGGGAAAACGTAGAGATTGGTCAGCTTCCGGTAGACAAACCAGAGGAGCACCCCGCTCACCGGCAGCCCCCAGCACAGGGCTTTCAGGCCGTAGATGCCGCTCTCCCAGAAGATCATGCGGCGCAGGCTTTTGGGCGTCATGCCCACCGACCGCAGCACGGCGGATTCCCGGCGGCGCAGGGCCATGCCGCTGGACACCGTGTTGGCGATGTTGGCGGCGCACACCAGGGCGATGAGGGCGGTAAAGCCGTAGAGCGCCACCCGCACCAGGGCCACGGCGGAGGAAATGTTGGCCAGCTCGGCGGTCTGGTCGGTGACGGCGTAGTAGTTGGTGCCGAAGGTGAGGGGCTCCAGCTCGTCCATGAGGGCCTCCCGGTCCTCCGCCTGGTAGGAGAAGGTGAAGTTCCGGCGGCAGTAGCCCCCCGTCTCGGCGGTGAAGCGGGCAAAGACGGCGTCCGCGGCGCTGCGCCCCGTCACAAAGGTGATGGTGGTGGCGGAGGAGGTGGTGCGCACCAGCTCCTCGGGCACGTCCTCCCCGTCCAGCACCGCCCGGATGTTCAGGGTGACGGGCATGGTGTTGAAATCCCAGTCCACTGTATCCCCGGGCTGGTAGCTGGTCTGCCCCTGCACGTCGGTGTAGCCCCCCTCCGACCCGGTGTAGAGGTACCGGTTGATGAGCAGGCAGTCCAGCGTCTGCCCGTCGGAGGCGGCCTCCGCCCCGGCCAGGGCGGCATACTCCTCATCGGACAGGACGATGAGGTAAGGGGACATGGCCAGGGTGCCGTCGGCGCCCACGGCGGGGGCCAGGCCAAAGGCGGCGTTGGCGGCATCGGCCTGGGCCGTCAGGGCCTGCTGCTGCTCGCTGAACCGGTCGGCGGGCAGGCGGGAGGCACCCCACTGCACCGTCTCCCGCACCCGGACGGCCCGGGCATTCTCGGGGGCGGACAGGACGGCAAAGCCGGGGTCGGCGGTGATGTCGGCGGTCAGGTCATAGCTGTCCAGCCGGGCGGTGATGTTGTAGTCGCTGTCCCGGTGGCCCATGGAGTAGGCGGTCTCCAGATACCCCGCAAACCCCGAGGCGGTGACCATCAGTACCACGCTCATGGTCAGGGAGAGCAGCGTCGCCCGGTAGCGGTGGACGCTGCGCCGGGCGTTTTTCCGGGCCAGGACGTACTCGGGGCCGAGGACCCGGCCGAACAGCCGCCCGCCTTTCAGCGCCCGGCGGGAGAGACGTACCTCCCCGGCGCCCCGGATGGCGTCGATGGGCCCGGTCTTGCCCGCATGGAGGGCGGGCACCCAGGCGGAGATGAGCAGTACCCCCACGGCGGCCGCCGCGCTGAGGAGCAGCCACACCGGCCGCACCGTCAGGGTGAGGGAGAAGTCGGCGATGAGTTTTCCCGACACCTGCCGGATGAGAGGGGCTGTGAGGGCAAAGGTGAGGGCCAGTCCGGCGCAGGCGGCGGCCAGACCCAGGGGGATGCCGAGGATGCCGGCGGCCAGGGCCTCGTAGAAGATGCAGGCGGAGCGCTGTTCCGGGGTGGCCCCGGCGCTGGCCAGCATGCCCAGGGTGCGGCGGCGCTCGGCCAGGCTGATGGAGAAGGCGTTGTAGATCATGAGGACGGCCGCCGCCGCGATGAGCAGCAGCAAGAACATCCGCAGGGTGCCCACCAGCAACAGCAGGTTGTCCCCGCCGCCGGGGGACTGCACCCCCGACCAGGCCAGCAGGGAAGAGTTGAGCCAGCCGCTGAAGCCGGACACCCCGGTGGAGAGCTGTTCGTCCAGGTCCAGCAGGGCCTGCAGGGTTTTGGTGTCGGTGGACACCGCCTTGCCCCAGTAGTAGACGGCAGCCCCCTCCGGCGGGTCGGAGAGGGGGGTGACGATCAGGGCAAAGGGGTCCTCGGCGGGGGCGACGAAGGTGTTGTCCAGGTGGAACTGCTCCAGCACCGCCGTGACGGTGTAGGAGCGGCTCTCCCCCTCAGGCCCGGGGAGGGTGAGGGTATCCCCGGGGGAGAGAGCGTTTTTCCGGGCAAAGTCGGCGTAGACGGCCACTTCGCCCTCGGCAGCGGGGAGGGTGCCCTCCGCCGCCACCGCCCCCAGCAGCTCCCAGGCGTCGCCGCCCGCTCCGATGAGGTCCACCCGGCCATAATCGGAGGAGACCGGGCCGGTCAGGTCGCAGGCGTAGCCCAGCTGGGACAGCAGCCCCGAGGCGTCCAGGGCGTCCAGGGTAGCGGTGGGGGAGGTGCTGCCCGTCTCGGAGGCCTGCCAGTCGTAGTCCCCCCAATGGGCCACCACGGTGCGGCGCATGGAGGCCATCACCGAGTCGATGCCCAGCAGCACCGCCGCCACCAGGGCGGTGGACAGCAATACCCCGATGACAGTGACCACGAACCGGCTTTTGTGGCGGCGGATCTCGGCCAAAGTCAGCTTTTGCAGGATGCTCACGGCCGGATCACCTCGTCTTTCACGATGCGGCCGTCCTCAATGCGGACCAGACGCCGGGCCTGCCGGGCAATGTCGGGGTCGTGGGTGATGAGGATGAGGGTCTGGGCGTATTTCTTGTGGAAGGTCTTGAGCAGCTCCACAATGGCGGCGCTGTTCTTGGTGTCCAGGTTGCCGGTGGGCTCGTCGGCCAGCACCAGGGCGGGGCGGGTGAGCAGCGCCCGCCCGATGGATACCCGCTGCTGCTGCCCGCCGGAAAGCTCCCCGGGCAGGGCGTTCAGCCGGTCAGAGAGGCCCAGCTCCTCCGCCATGGCCTTGACCTGCCCCTTGCCCGCCTTGCGGTGGTCGAGGAGCAGGGGGAGGGTCAGGTTTTCCTGCACCGTCAGCACAGGGATGAGGTTGTAAAACTGGTAGATCAGGCCGATCTGGCGGCGGCGGAAGACGGCGAGACGGCTCTCGTCCAGGGCGGAGAGCTCCACCCCGTCCACCTGGACCGAGCCGGAGGTGGGCTTGTCCACCCCGCCCAGAATGTGCAGCAGGGTGGACTTGCCGCTGCCCGACGGCCCCACAATGGAGACGAATTCTCCCCGGTTGACGGTGAGGGAGACGTGATCGAGGGCAATCACCTGATTGCCGCTGCTGCCGTACACCTTGCACAGGTCCCGGACCTGAAGGATGGGATTGTCCATTTGGCAGGATACCTCCTTGGAATGGCTGCCCGCCCCCGGCCGCCGCCCCCAGGGGCCCGCCTCCCGGGTGATGGGGAGGGCAGGCCCTTGCGGCGGTCGGGGATGGGACAGCGGTTCTGGCTTACAGGTCCAGTGTAACAGCCGGGGGTGACGCCCCGGTGACCGTTTCGGTGACAGTTTTGTCACTTTTCCTTGGGCAGCGGGCAGGAACAGAGAAAAATCACACCACAGCGCCCGGCAGCGTCAGGGTGAAACAGGCGCCGGGGCCCCGGTTTTCGGCGGTGATGCGTCCGCCCTGCTCTGCCACGATAGCCTGGGCCAGGGCCAGGCCGATGCCCGCGCTGTCGGGCCCGGCGGACTTTCCCCGGTAAAACCGCTCAAAGAGATGGGGCAGATCGTCGGGGTCGATGCCGCCCCCGGTATCCTGTACCGTGATGCGGCAGGCCAGGGGGTCGGCCTCGGCGGTGATGGTCAGCACGCCGCCCTCCGGCATCTGCTCCACGCAGTTTTTCAGGATGTTCCCAAGGGCCTGCACCGTCCAGGCCTCGTCCCCCACCCAGCGGGCGGCTTCGGGGCAGGTCACCTCGCACCGCACCCCCTGCAGCTCCATGGGGATGCGCAGGGGGTCCAGCGCCTTGTCCAGGAGGCCGGACAGGCGTACCGGGGCTTTCTGCAGCGCCACCGCCCCGGCGTCCAGGCGGGAAATTTTCAAAAGCGCCCCCACCAGCCAGCGGATGCGCTCCAGCTGGCGGGTGAGACGGTCGAGAAAGTCCTTGCGCCGGTCGCCGGGCAGGGCGGGGTCGGCCAGCAGGTCGGTCATGACGAGAGCACTGGTCAGGGGCGTCTTGAGCTGGTGGGAGATGTCCCCCAGGGCGTCGGCCAGGAATCCCTTGTCCTTTGCCAGCTGGTCGGCCTGCTCCTGCAGGGTCACGGTGATCTTGTACAGGTCGTTTTTGAGGACACTCAGCTCCCCCTCGGTGTTGTCCCGGATGTCCAGCGCCCGGCCGCCGCCGTACACCCCGGCCAGATACTGGCTCAGGGCCGCCAGCTGCCGGTACCGCCAGAGGGTAAACACCCCGTACCCGGCGCAGAGCACCGCCCAGAGCAAAAGGGCCAGGACCCCGGCGGCAGGGGAGAGGACAAAGCCCACGGCCACCCCCACGGCGCCCACCCCCAGGCAGAAGGCGGCGAAATACAGAATTTCCCGGTTGCGCACCATGGCTCACACCTCCAGACGATAGCCCAGCCCCCGCACCGTGGCGATGAGGGGCGGGCAGCCGGGGACTTCCAGCTTGTCCCGCAGCCGCTTGATGTAGACGGTGAGGGTGTTGTCGTTGACAAAGCTGCCGCCCTCGTCAAAGATGCCCTCCAGCAGCTGGCTGCGGGTCAGCGTCTGGCCGGGGTGGGCCAGAAAGGCCAGCAGCAGCCGGTATTCCAGGGCGGACAGGGCCACCGGCTGGCCCTCCCGGGTGACCTCGGCCTTTTTCAGGTCGACGCGGATGCCCCCGGGCAGGGCGGTCACTGCCGTGCCGCCCCGGCGGCGCAGCACCGCCCGGATGCGGCTTTGCAGTTCCCGGATGCGGAAGGGCTTGAAGACGTAGTCGTCGGCCCCCATGTCCAGCCCCATGACGGTGCTGAGCTCGTCGTCGTGGGCGGTGAGGAAGATGACCGCGGCATCCCCGGCGCGCCGGGCGGCCCGGCAGACGTCGAAGCCGCTGCCGTCGGGCAGGCCCAGGTCGATGAGCAGCAGGGTGAAGCTGTGCTGTTTCAGGGCAGCCAGGGCGTCGGCCACGGTGGCGGCCAGGGTGAGGGAGTAGCCCTCCTGTTCCAGGGCGTAGCGCAGGCCGCTGGCAATGGTGTCGTCGTCCTCGACCAGCAGAATTTCAGTCATGGCGGGGCCTCCTTTTCTTGTCCGGGGAAAAGAAATGTCATTGCTTCCAGCATACACAAAAACCGTCCGATTGCAAGGGGTAGCTGAACGGCAATGCGGTGTATCGCACAATTTTTGCCGCAACAGAGGGTGAATTTTGCGCCCCGGTGCCCCGGCGGCTTGCAATTTGTGTCAAGATGTTTTATCATATTTCTATCCATTACAATCATCACAGCCCGCACGGCGGGCGGAAAGCAGGAGTTGTTACCCAATGAGGATCGCACTGATCGCACATGATTCCCGCAAGGAGCTGATGGCCCAGTTCTGCACGGCCTACATCCGCATCCTTTCGCAGAATGAGCTGGTGGCCACCGGCGTCACGGGCAAGATCGTCCACGACGCCTGCGGTCTGGAAGTGCGCTGCCTCTATCCGGGCGGCCGGGGCGGCGCCGAGCAGATCGCCTCCATGATCGCCTGCGGCGAGGTGGACATGCTGCTGTTCTTCCGCGACCCGGTGAGCGCCAAGCCCGGCGAGCCCAATGACGTGTCGCTGTTGCGCCTGTGCGACATGCACACCATCCCGGTGGCCACCAACATCGCCACCGCCGAGGTGCTGATCCACGGCCTGGAGCGCGGCGACCTGGCCTGGATCGAACTCCAGCGCGGCCGCAAGGGCAAGTGAGCTGAATCTACAAAAAAGATCCCCCGTTTTTGTGCGGTACGCCAAAAGCGGGGGATCTGCGTTTGTGTGCTATGGGGCGGTCAGGGCATCAGTAGGGGTAGACGATGGCCTTGCGCACCCGGTCGGAAGCCTCCTTGCCGGCCAGCTGTTCCGCCAGCTTGAGGGCAAAGGGGATGGCGGCGCCCAGGGCGCGGCCGGTGGTGATGTTGCCGTCCACCGTGACCTCGTCGCCGGTGTGGATGGCCCCGGCCAGGCCGTCGTCCATGCCGGGGTAGACGGTAGCCTTGCGGCCTTCCAGCAGGCCGAAGCCCGCCAGCACGGTGGGGGCGGCGCAGATGGCGGCCACCCGCTTGCCGGCGGCGTTGCAGGCGTCGCAGACACGGCGGACGTCGGCATCGGCGGCCAGGTTGTTCACGCCGGGGATGCCGCCGGGCAGCACGCAGGCGTCATAGTCGGCGGGGTCAATCTCGGCGGCCAGGGCGTCGGCAGTGACGCTGACCTTGTGGGAAGTCACCACCGTCTTGTCGCCGCCCACCGCGGCCACGGTCACCTCCACGCCGGCCCGGCGCAGGATGTCGACGACCAGCAGCGCCTCGCACTCCTCCGAGCCGGGCGCCAGAAATACAACAGCTTTGGACATAGGAAAAACCTCCTTGTCTTTGAAAATGCTACAATTTTGTGCGGCAGAACCGCAGCTTTATTGTAGCGCATCCCGCGGCGTTTGGCAATGTGCTTGCAGCCCGGCCGCCGCAGTGCTACAATCAAGGCATTCCGGGGCGCATCCAGTGCGCCGGGGATTGTGAAAGCTTTTCAGGGGGAGAGGAAAACATGGAAAAGGTCGCAGCATTTCTGCGCCGTAAGGATGTCATCCTGTCGGCGCACCGGTACGGCATCGATGCCATGGGCGCCATGGCCCAGGGACTGTTTGCCAGTTTGCTCATCGGCACCATCATCAAGACCCTGGGCCAGCAGACCGGCGTGGCGTTTCTGGTCTCGGCAGGGGAGTACGCCGCCGCGGTGGCGGGCCCTGCCATGGCGGCGTCCATCGGCTGGGCGCTGCACTGCCCGCCCCTGGTGCTGTTCAGCCTCATTGCGGTGGGCGGCGCCGCCAACAGTCTGGGCGGTGCGGGCGGCCCGCTGGCCGTCTATTTTGTGGCCATCGTCGCCGCCGAGTGCGGCAAGCTGGTGAGCAAGGAGACCAGGATCGACATCCTTGTCACCCCCGCCGTGACCGTCCTGGTGGGGGTGGGGCTGTCGGTGCTGTGCGCCCCGGCCATCGGCGGAGCAGCCAGCGCGGTGGGCAGCCTCATCATGTGGGCCACCGAATTGCAGCCGCTGCTCATGGGCATTGTGGTGTCGGTGCTGGTGGGCATCGCCCTGACCCTGCCCATCTCCTCGGCGGCCATCTGCGCGGCCCTGGGCCTGACGGGCCTGGCGGGCGGCGCTGCCGTGGCGGGCTGCTGCGCCCAGATGGTCGGCTTTGCCGTCATGAGCTACAAGGAAAACGGGGTGGGAGGCCTGGTCAGCCAGGGCCTGGGCACCAGCATGCTGCAGATGCCCAATATTCTCAAAAATCCCCGGGTCTGGATTCCTCCCACACTGGCCTCGGCGGTGACGGGGCCCATCGCCACCTGCCTGTTCCGGCTGGAGATGAACGGCCCGGCGGTGTCGTCGGGTATGGGCACCTGCGGCCTGGTGGGCCAGATCGGCGTCTACACCGGCTGGGCCGACGCCGTGGCCGCGGGCACCAAGGCGGCCATCACCGGCTGGGACTGGGCCGGTCTGGTGCTCATCTGCTTTGTGCTGCCCGCCCTGCTCACCCTGCTCTTCGCCCAGCCCCTGCGCCGCCGGGGCTGGATCCGGGAGGGCGACCTGAAACTGAACTGATCCGCGCCATAGAAAACCCCGTCCACAGCTGGGCCTTTGAACCCATGCTGCGGACGGGGTTTTTTATAGCTGCTTTTTTACGGGCCGGGTCATCCGCGGCGGAAGAACCAGATCAGGCCTGCCGCCAGCAGGATGAGGATTCCTGCGCCCACCGCCACCGGTACCACGGGGAAGCTGCCGGTGCCGGCATCCGCTTCCGGTGCGGGGGTGGGGGAGAGGGTGGCATCCGGGGTCGGGGTGACCTCGGGAGTGGGGGACGGGGTCGGTGTGGGCGTTTCGGTGGGTTTGGGCGTAGGCGTGGGGGAGGGCGTGGGCGTGGCCTTGCTGCCGGAACCCGAGCCGGACCCCTTGCCCGAACTGCTGCCGGAACCGGAGCCGCTGCCCGAAGAAGCGGCCTGGGCGGCGGGGTCCACCGCCCACTTGGCGTAGAGGGTGGTCTCATCCACCAGGACGATCTTGGTCACCGGCTGGGTGAGGGCCTGGTCCTTGTACCAGCCCTGGAACAGGTAGCCGGGGCGTACCGGGGTGTAGGGCCACAGCTCCACGGGGGCGCCCTGGCCGAAGCTCACATCCCCCAGGGGCAGGCCGCCCATGGTGTTGAAGTGCAGCAGGATCCGGGGCGGTTCCGGGGTGGGAGCCGGGGTGGAGGCAGGGGCCTGCACCACGGTAAAGCTGACGGTCACGGTGAGTCTGGTGTCGTTTGTGCCGGTGAGGGTGATGTTCTCGCTGTAACTGCCCACCCCCAGACCGGCCTTGGGCTGGACGGTGAAGGTGACGGTCTTGCCGGGCTCCACGCTGGCGGCGGACAGATTGCCCGCCGCAAAATTGGCGGGGGAGGACAGGGTCAGGCCGGACAGGGTCTGGTTGCCGGTATTGGTGACGGTGAAGGTCTGGGCGCCGGGCTGGGTGTAGCCGGGGAAGACGTTGCCGAAGTTGATGGCCGACACGTTGGCGGACAGGCCGTAGGTCTTGGCTGTGACAGTCACCTTGCAGGAGGCGGTCGCGCCGCTGCCGTCCGCCGCCGTGGCGGTGATGGTGGCCTCGCCGGGCGCCTGGGCATTGACGGTGATGGTGCCGTCGCCGCCCACCGTCACGGTGGCGGTTTCGGGTTTGTCGCTGATCCAGGTGAGGATCTTGTTGGTGGCATCCTCCGGGGCGACGGTGACTTTGAGGGGGGTGGAATCCCCCGCAAAGAGGGACAGCTCCGTCGGCTCCAGGGTGATGGCGGAGACCGCCCGGGTGACGGTGACCTTGCAGGCAGCCTTCACATTGCTGCCGTCGGTGGCGGCGGCAGTGATGGTGGCCTCGCCGGGCGCCTTGGCATTGACGGTCACGGTGCCGTCACTGTTTTCCGTTACAGTGGCGATGTCAGATCTGTCGCTGGTCCAGGTGAGGTCCTTTTTGCTGGCGTTGTCCGGGGCGATGGTGGCGTTCAGGGTGTCTGAGTTCCCCGCAAAGAGGGGCAGTTCCGTTTTGTCCAGGGTGATGGAGGAAACGGGCTGGGTGACGGTCACGGTGCAGGTGGCCGTCCGGTTCCTGTCGCTGGTGGTGGCGGTGATGATGGTCTGGCCGGGGGCCACGGCGGTGACGGTGCCGTCGGGCGTGACGGTGGCAATGGTATCATCATCGCTCTCCCAGGTCACGTCCCGGTCGCTTGCATCCTCCGGGGCGACGGTGGCAGTCAGGGTTTCGGAAGCATCCACAAAGAGGGAAAGCTCAGTCTTATTCAGGGTCACGCCGGAGGGGGCGGGTTTATCGCGGTCCATTTCCTCGCTGTGGAACCAGGCCTGGTTGCCGACCTTGTCGATGATGTTTTCCGCTAAGGTAAAGGCCGAGCCGGGGACTTCCCAAGCTCTGTCTTTGTTGGGTCCGGCGATGACGGTGAGCATCTTTCTCTCCGCCGCCGGGCCGATGGTCAGGGTGCCGCCGTCTCTGCCGCCGGAACCGACGCCGATGCCTGCGGCATTGTAGCCGCCACGGGCGGTGACGGAGCCGCCGGTGATGGTGAGGGAGCCGCCATTGCCGCTTACACCGCCGCCGATGCCAGCGCCGCTGCCGCTGCCGCTGGCTTTGACGGAGCCGCCGTTGATGGTGACTGTGCCGCCATTCTCATGGGCACTGCCGCCGATGCCGGCGCAGCCTGAGCTGGTTGCATTGGCGGTCAGGCTGCCCATCTTCGCCGAATCGGTGGACTGGGCGTAGATGGTCAGGGAATTGCCCTCAGCCACCTCAATGCCGCCCTTTACGGTCAGGCTGAATCCGTCCGCCAGGATCAGATGTACGTCGCCGGTCACGGTGACCCGCCGGGGAATCTCCACAGAGCCGGTCACCACATACCAGCCGGGTGCCGTATCGGTGCCGGTCCAGCCAGTGTCATCGGCAGTCACCGCCGTGGCCGAAGAACAGGTTTGTGTTTTCCCGTTTTCATCCAGATAGACGGCGCTCTCTGCCAGCACCCCGGGGGCGCACAGCAGGCAGAATGCCAGCAGGGAAATCAGGGTAAACAGTCGTTTCATGGGGCACCTCCTTCTGCACGGCGCCTTGGGTCGCTCGCGCTTTGGCCGGGAGTCGAAAAAACGGCAAATAAGGGTGTTTATTACAGTATATCATAGAATTTTGCCGGGCGGAAGAAGGGGGCAAAGATTTTACGTCTGCATCCGGACTGCAAAAAAGCCCGCCCGGCGCAAAAGCACCGGACGGGCTGTTTGTATGGGGAAAAACGAGAAAAATTATTCGGCCTTTTTGGGGGCGGCGGGCGCCTTGCTGGCGTCGGCGGGCAGGCTGAAGGTGAACCGGCACCATTTGCCTTCCTCGCTCTCCACCCGGATCTTGCCGCCGGACAGGTTGATGAGCACCTTGCAGATGTGCAGCCCCAGTCCCGATCCCCGGGTGTTGAGGCCGCGGGAGCGGTCCTCCTTGTAGAAGCGGTCAAAGACATAGGGCAGGGCGTCGGGGGAGATGCCTGCGCCGGTGTTTTCGATGGACAGCTCCACCATGCCCCCGGACACCGTCACCCCAAAGCGGATGACGCCCCCCGGCGGGGTGAACTTGATGGCGTTGTCCACAATGTTGTACACCACCTGATGCACCAGGTCGGGGTCGGCATAGACCATGGTGCGGCTGGGCGCCAGGCCCTGGATGTCGATCTTGGCGTCCTCGATGCGCTGCTCGTCGGACAGCACCACGTCGGTGACCGTCTCCCACAGATCGTAGCTGCGGGCGTGGACCTGGTACTCCCCGGCCTCCAGCCGGGTGATGTCCAGCATGTTCTGGACCAGGCGCGCCAGACGCCCCGTCTCCTGGGAGACGATCTCCAGATACTTGGGGCGCTCGGCCTCGGGGATGGTGCCGTCGAGCATGCCGTCGATGAAGCCCTTGATGGTGGTCATGGGGGTACGCAGCTCGTGGGCGATGTTGCCCATGAACTGCCCCCGGGAATTGTCGATGGTCTGCAGCCGGGCGGCCATGTTGTTGAAGGTCACCGCAAAATCCGCCAGCTCGCTGCAGCCGGTGACGGGGGCCCGGGCGGTGAAATCGCCGCTGCCCAGTTTGCGGGCGGCCTCGCTGATGGCCTCGATGGGCCCGGTGAACCGCCGGGCAAAGACGATGGACAGGATGCTGGCCGCCAGCAGCGCCAGCGCCGCCGACAACAGGAACATGTTCACCATGTCCCCGATATAGCCACCCAGCGACCCCATGTCGTTGGCGGCAAAGATGTAGCCGTCCGACCCGTTGGTGTGGATGGCCCGGCCCAGCACATAGTATTTGTGGCTGAGCACCCCGTCCATGTCACCGGTGGCAAAGACCTCGCCGTCGGAGCGGATCTCCTCCAGCATTTTCTGGGGCACGGCGCTGCCGGTGAGCACATCGCCCCCCGTGTGCAGAAGGATGGTGCCCTCCTCGTCGGTGACAAAGAGCAGCGTCTGGGCCGCTGTGTTGAAGAGCTCCAGCCCTTTCTCGGCCCGGTCGCGGAGCGTCTCGTCCAGGATGGGCTCGGTGATGGTGCTGCCGTCCTCGGCCAGCATCTCGCTCACGGCGGCGGCGCCGTCCAGGATGCCGGTGAGGGCATTGCGCCGCTCCCCGGAAAAGTAGGCCACCGACAGGGCGGTCTGGCTCAGGCAGACAACCCCCAGCCCCAAAAGCAGGACCGCCGCCACGCTGGAGAAAAATTCCCGGCTGATGGTTCTGGTGCGCATGCTTATTCTTTCACCTCAAACTTGTAGCCCACGCCCCACACCGTCTTGAGCTGCCACTGGTCGGAGGCACCTTCCAGTTTTTCCCGCAGACGCTTGACGTGGACGTCGATGGTGCGGCTGTCGCCGTAATACTCAAAGCCCCAGACTTCGTCCAGCAGCTGGTCCCGGGTGTACACCCGGTTGGGATGGCTGGCCAGGCAGGCCAGCAGCTCCAGCTCCTTGGGGGGCGCCTCCACCACCTTGCCCTTGACCTTGAGCTCGTAGCGGTTCATGTCCAGGTGGAGGTTGTCAAAGTCGTAGACGCCCTTGTTCTCCTCGTCGTCGCTGACGGCGCACCGGCGCAGCACCGCCTTGATGCGGGCGGTGACCTCCTTGGCGTCAAAGGGCTTTACAATGTAGTCGTCGGCGCCCAGCTCCAGGCCCAGCACCTTGTCGTAGGTCTCCCCCTTGGCGGTCAGCATGATGATGGGGGTCTTGTTGTTTGCACGGATCTTGCGGCAGACCTCCCAGCCGTCCATGCCGGGCATCATCACGTCCAGCAGCACCATGTCGGGCTTGAGCTTTTCAAACTCGGCCAGGGCGGCGTTGCCGTCGTAGGCCAGGGTCACGGCATAGCCCTCCTTGACCAGGTAAAGGCGCAAAAGTTCACAGATATTTTTGTCGTCGTCCACGACGAGGATCTTCTCGTTCGCCATTTTGTATCCTCCTCTATGCGATGGCAGATTCCACAAGCTATCCCCATTATACGGGGTAAATATGGAAAAATAAAGAATAAACCGTTGCTTTTTTCTTGCGCGGCAAAGAGAAAAGAAGGATGGGTAAATGAATTTTCTAGTGGAATTCCATCGCAAAACCTGACGCTTTTTGAGAAAATCTGCCACAAAATCAACTTTGTGTGGTAAAATGTGGAAGGCAAATTTGTTTTGCAAAAAGCTGCGGAGGAGAAAACATGACACACGATCCACAGAAGTTGGCGGTAGCCGCTGTTCTTTTTTTGCTGCTTTGCATCTGCCTGTTTGCATTGGTGTATTTCATTGACCAGCTGGTACAAAAACGTATCTTTTGTGATAGATACAACTTGGATTTTTTGCCCCGCGGGATCCGCATCCGCGGAGCAAAAGACAATGGCTGCAATGAATATGAGCTGAATTATCCCTATTGGTACATTGCCAAAAATGACGGTACGGCGGACAAACGGTACAATAACAATCATATTGTCTGGCAGAAAAGCTACCTGTGGGTGGGGCGTTACAGGTTGTCTGCCAAAAAGCCGACGGTGATACTGGAGGTAGTGCATTCGCTGCGGGATGCGGGGACCAGGGTGGAGTTGAATGAGGAAGAGCGGAAGAAAAAGAGATGGTTGGAGAAACAGAAGCGTTTGTTTGCCCGTGACACCACTCTCCAGAACATTGTGGACGGGTACAGGGATTGCCCCACTGAATTTGAACAGATGTGCGCGGAGCTTTTCCGAAAACAGGGATACCGCTGCCAGGTGACGCCCAAAACCAACGACGGCGGATATGACATTTTCCTTCGGCAGGGAAAAGAGACTGGTATTGTGGAATGCAAATGCTATTCAGTGGGGCACAAGGTGGGCCGGCCGGAAATACAGAAGCTTGTGGGGGCCAACGTTATCCAGCAGGCGAACAAAATGCTTTTTGTCACTACCAGCAGCTTCACGCCGGAGGCAAGGGAGTATGCGAAAGAAACGGACGTCACGCTGATTTCGGGGCAGAAGCTGCTGTCCATGCTGCAGAAGTACGGCTTCCCAAAAGATAAAATCAAAGTCAGGAGAAAAGAGTGGCAGCTGACCGTACAGGATTTGCAGGATTTTATCCCGCAGGATATTTACTGGGATTATTTTGCATAGCAGGACTTGCCTTTTCTGATTCCCGAGACCTTGTCGGTTAGCCCCGGGATGTGTATAATAGACACTGGTATAAAATGCAATAGTACGCCAAAGGAGCGAAATATATATGAAATTAGGTATCGGCGTTCACACGCCGGATTCCATATCTCCATACCTCTCTATAAACGCCGCTGAAGCCTGATACAGCGCGGTTTTACGCAAAACCAACCAAATTATAACTTCATATTTCTCTATGCAGTCCCACGCGGAAATGGCGTAAAAATGGCGTAGAGGAATCGGCTGTTTTGCAGATGAAAAGAGCACTACTACTTTTAGAAAACACAAGATGAGCACGGCCTATACAAATGGGTCGTGCTCATCTTTTTCATACGGTCAAATGGTTCCGTGCTTACTTGTCATCGCTATTGGCGGGATTCTGACGAAAATC
>CALXHO010000047.1 GCA_944388125.1 uncultured Gemmiger sp.
GCTTACCTGGTCAACACCGGCTGGAACGGCACCGGCAAGCGCATCTCCATCAAGGATACCCGCGGCATCATCGACGCTATCCTGGACGGCTCCATCAAGAGCGCTCCCACCAAGACCATCCCTTACTTCAACTTCGAAGTTCCCACCGAGCTGCCCGGCGTTGATCCGAAGATCCTCGATCCTCGCGATACCTACGCCGATGCTGCTGAATGGGATGCCAAGGCTAAGGATCTGGCTTCCCGCTTCCAGAAGAACTTCGTCAAGTACGAGAGCAACGAAGCCGGCAAGGCTCTGGTTTCCGCTGGTCCTCAGCTGTAAGCTTCCTTTCGCACTGACAAAGCAAACGGCTTAACAGACTCCCCGTCCTGAACATACAGGGCGGGGAGTTTTTGCGTCCTGTACGGCCATTGCAGCCGGACGGGCGGCATGTTATACTGAAAACGATCCTGCCGAACATGATTTTCCGGCAGATGAAACAGCGGCTGACCATCCGGCGGCCGCTCTGAGGAGGAATCCTATGGATTGGTTCAAACTGGACCGGCCGGCGCTGCGGCGGTTCGGGCTGTTGGCGGCAGGCAGCCTGATCTATGTGCTGCCCATTGTGCTGGCAGACCGTTATTACCAGGACGATCTGGCCCGGTCTCTGTACGGCGCCACCGGCTGGGCGGGAGACGGCCGCCCCCTGACCGAATGGGTGATGCAGCTGCTGTCCGGCGGCCAGGCTACGATTGTGGATTTGTATCCCCTGTCCCTTTTTCTGGGTGTGGCCATACTTGCCTACGCCATGACACTCTATGCCCGGCAGGCGTTCCCCGCCTGGAAGGACAGTGCCCTGCTGACCGTTGCGCTGGGGCTGGTGGTGGCACAGCCCTTTGCCATGGCAAACCTTTCCTACCGATTTGACAGCCTGACCATGCTGCTGGCGTTAGCGCTGTGCTTTGTGTTGTACGCGCTTTCCCCCGCCCTGGGCGGGCCAAAGCTTGCCATTGCCGGTGCGGTCGCCGCAATGCTGGTGATGGGGCTGTACCAGCCTGCGTCCGGCATGTTCCTGGTACTGGCCGGTATCTGGCTGGTTTTCTGGCTGCTGGACTGGCTGGGCGGCACAAAGCCTCTGCGCGGGCAGCTGCCTGCCCTCTGGACGGAAGTCTGGCGGCTGGGCGGCGTGGGCGCGGGCGCCCTGGTCTATCTGCTGGCCATCGCCCCCCGGTTTGTGGACTCCGAAGGCTGGCGGCAGGAAGCTTCCCAGACCGTGAGCGGCACCGATGCCCTGGGCAAGCTGGTGACCAACACCCTCAGTGCAGCGTACTACATCCGGGAACGGATGCGCATGGCGCCTCTTCTCTACCGCATCTTTCTGGTTCTGGCGGTTGCCGGGGCCGTCCTCTTTTCGCTGTGGCAATTCCTGCGCAGCAGCAAATCCGGTATCGGACGCAAGATACTGGGCTGCATTGTCATCCTCGGTGCGCCCTTCGGCATGCTGTTTGTCAGCTATATGCCGCTGATCGTTTTGCAGAACATGGATTGTTCGGCACGGATGTTCCTGGCTTACGGCGGGACGCTGCTCTTCATCGGCCTGCTGTGGCTGCGCGCACTGCCGCGGCGGCGTGTTCTGGCCGGGGTCCTGCTGGGAGGATTTCTGTTCTGTCAGACCAGCTATATTTACGCCTACGGCACCGCCCTGAAAAGTCAGAAAGCCTATGAAACCTATCTGGTGACCCAGATTGCCCACGACTGTGAGACCATCAACGGGGCAGGCAACTACAAGCAGCTGAGTTTTGTGGGCACGGCGCCCAGACCCCGGGAAGTACAGATGATCTGCAGCCAGTACCCCTTCTTTTCCGAGCTGATCCAGCCCTGTTTCACCAACAGTACCTGGCTGGGCGGCGCCTGGGTCTATCATTATCTGCAGTACGATCTGGAGATCGTCGGCCTGACAGATCAGGACAACGCCGCCTGTGTGGACGAAAATCTGCTGACGCAAAATTCCCGCTATGCCTGCTATGAATCCGGGGAGAAAATTCTGGTGGCCTTCCGCTGACTGCCGCTGTTCCGGCCAGGTGTCCCACCGTATTGTTCCGGCAGTTGCATTGTCCCACTTCTCTTAATAAATAAAAAACATCCGTCTCCCTTGCCCCAAAAGGCAACCGGAAATGGATGTTTTCTTTTATTCGGGCCGGTTTTTACCGTCGGCATATTTTTTCAGTTCCAGGAGCAATACGGCGCGGTCATTGGGAAGCAGACCGTCCATCACCTGTTCCAGCAAGCCGTGCAGGGCCTCCCCCACCGCCGGGCCGGGACGGATACCAGCCGCAAGGGCATCGCCGCCGCCTACCTGAAGCCTGTGCAGGGTATAGCAGCCGGTGCGGGCCAGAAAGTGCATTTTTCCCTCGAAGGCGCGGACCTCCTCCACCCGGGCAGCGACCGCCGGGTTGCGGGCATGGGCGGCCAGATCGGCCAGCTTGACTGCGCAGAGCCGGCCGAGCCAGGTTTCTCCATGCTCCGCCAGCAGGCGCAGGATGGCAGGGCTTTCCTCCGGCAACGGTCCGTCGTGCACGCCCACCAGGCTGCAGACCTCCAGCCGCAGGGCCGTAGGCGCCCGCAGCCGCCGAAGAATCTGGTCTGCCAGCCGGGCGCCCCGCTGGTTATGCCCCGGGAAATGGGCTGCGCCGTCCGGGCTCTCGGTCCGGCAGAGCGGCTTTGCCATGTCGTGCAGGAGCATTGTCCACCGCACAATCCGGGCGCTTTCCGGTGTGAGATCCCTGCGCACAGCCCCCACCGCCGCAGCTGTATGATGCCATACGTCGTAACAGTGCCAGCGCCCCGGCTGGGTACAGCCGATGCAGGCGGCAATCTCAGGCAGAGCCCCGGTCAGAATCCGCCCATACTCGGCAAGGACGCGCCCCGCCGCCGGCCCCGCCAGCAGCTTGTCCAGCTCGGCAAAAATGCGCTCGGGCGAGACGGTCTGCACACTGCCGCATTGTGTCTCGGCAGCGCGGGCTGTATCCGGATCGATGGTAAAATCCAGCTTGGCGGCAAAACGCACCGCGCGCAGCACGCGGAGGGCATCCTCCCCAAAGCGAGCGGAAGGCTCCCCCACGCAGCGTACCACGTGATCGGCCAGATCCTGCCGCCCGCCGAAGCAGTCCACAAGCCCCGTTCCGGGATTGTATGCCATGGCGTTGACGGTAAAATCCCGCCGGGCCAGATCCCCCTCCACCCGGGGCACAAAGTGCACGTCCTGAGGATGCCGGTGATCCAGATAGTCGCCATCCTCCCGGTAGGTTGTGATCTCATAGGCCTTTCCGCCGCAGAGCACCGTGACGGTGCCGTGTTTGATGCCGGTCAGTACCTGCCGGCAGTCGGCAAAAATCGCCTGGGTCTGCTCCGGCATGGCGGAAGTACAGATATCCCAGTCCCCCGGCGTGATGCCCAGCAGGCTGTCCCGCACACATCCGCCCACCACATAGGCCGTGTATCCGGCGGCTTCCAGCCGGGCAAGCAACGAAACAACCTCCGGCGGCAGCGGGATCGAAACAGGTCCCGGCATGATCATTCACCAAACTGCCATTGCTCGTTCAGATCCACCAGGCAGGCGATACAGTCGCCCTCCTGACGCAAGGCCTCCACCTTCTGGTGGGCAGCCTCAGCATCAGGCATCCAGGTCACGAGAAAGAAATTCTCCGCCGGGACGCCGTAATAAACCCAGGTGCCGTCTGCACGGACCAGGTCCTCGATATGGTCCAGCTTTTCGCCGTCCACCAGTCCCTGGCCCTCCTCGGCATAAATCATCTCGGGCTGGATCTGAATGGAATTGATGACATTGATGCTGCTGGTGATATAGGTATCCCGGTCGGTTGCCTGCTCACTCTCGCGCCACGCGCTGGCAAAAGCCTTGATGAGCAATTCCCGGACTTCCAGCATCGAATCTCCTGCAGTATACATAAAAGGTTCCCCCTCTTTCAATTTTACGTGTAACGATTGGCGCACAAAATCCCCGTTCCGCCCGCCGCGGCGCGGTGATTACGGCTTTGTCAGAAGGTTCTCTATCCCTCCCGGCAGAATCGTGCGCCTTTTTCTCGGTTTTGTATTGACCTTCCACCAACTGGAACCGGTATAATGAGGTCAAAAGAAAGGCATCGCAAGGGGTACGCCGGGCATGCCGTCAAGGACCGACCTCCCCCACACAGAAACTACTTCCGGTTTTCTTTCAGTTGACGCACGGTCTCTTTCAGCTCCTCATACTCCTGCTGCTTCAGCCAGGCACGGTAACCCGTACAGGGAGCCACCACGACCAGGCAGCCGAGCATAACATAGCTGCAGTTCCTGATGACCACTGTATCGAAACCGTTGAATAGAGCGAGTCCCATGATCATCAGCGCCAGAACCCAGACAACAAGGGCGACCACACTGCCCCAAAACGCAATTTTCTTCATCCGCCATCCCTCCCTGGTCCTGTATGCAATGCTGTTGTCCAATTATACCACATCCATTCCCAGCGCGAAACACTTTTGCAGCAGGAGTCTTTCCTCAGAAAGGAGAATTTTCATGAACATCAAACAGGCCGAGACTGAGACCGGCATTTCCCGCCGCAACATCCGTTTTTACGAAGCCCAGGGCTTGCTCCATCCCGAACGCAACGCCAACAACAGTTACCGGGAATATACCGACGAGGATATCCGCACGCTCAAATTGATCCGCATGCTGCGCATGACGGACATGCCCCTTGAGGATATCCGGGACATCCTGGCCGGCATCTGTCCCCTGCCCGAGGCCGCCGCACGCCACAAGGAACGCCTGCTTCGCCGTCAGCAGGAGCTGCAGGGTGCCATTCAGCTGTGCGACGGGCTGCAGGGGCAGCAGATTCAGACGCTGGACATCGACCAGGTGCTGACCCAGGCCGCTGCCCCGCAAAAAACCGGCGGCTTTTTTACCGGGTGGGTGGACGACTACAAATCCTTTGCCCGGGCACAGCACGAACTCAGGTTCACCTTTTTCCCCGACGGCGCGGTCACCACGCCCCAGGAGTTTTCCGATGCCC
The DNA here is from genome assembly GCA_944388125.1 of uncultured Gemmiger sp. Lineage (GTDB taxonomy): Bacteria > Bacillota > Clostridia > Oscillospirales > Ruminococcaceae > Gemmiger. The sequence goes on from CALXHO010000047.1 coordinate 5,039, forward strand.
TGTTTGCCTATGCCAGAGACAACGGCCTGGATCTGGTCATCACCAAGGAGGGAATGTACCCGGAATTCACCATTGACGGCATTCCGTTTACCGCCCAACGCAACTACACTCATGTGCAGGGCATCCCGGTGGCCTCCATTCTTTGCACAGCTGTCCATGCTGACGACATGCTGCCGCCCGCCAGCCCGGTCCGCCGTTTTTTGCAGCGGTTTCTGAATGCCGGTCTGCCCATGGTTCTGCCCCTTGTGTTTTCCGTCTATCTCTGGTGTGTCAGCGATGACGCCAGCCGCCAGGAGCCGGGCTTCTGGGTCTTGCTTGTCTCCTTCTGGGTGCTGGGCGGTGTCTTATCCGTCCGCAACTACTACCTTACCTTCAACGAGAACGGCAAGCACGGGCCGGAACACCGGGACAAAACTGTCTGACTTTCTCCGGGTTTCTCTCTGCTATACGGAAAGCGCCCCTCCCGGCCGACGATACGCGCGGCTGTGAGGGGCGCTTTCCTCCAGTGCAGTGGAGAGAATCAGTTGAATTTGAAGATCTTCTGCGCGATGCGGTAACCGCCCAGGCAGATCTTGCGGCCGACGGCACCGGGCAGATCGCACAGGCCCGCCAGCGACAGGCGGCACCGCTTGTACAGGCGCTGATCCCGATGGCGCATATAGGCCCACAGGATTTTCTTCTTTTCCAGAGCCTCGGCGCTGCCGTCCATGGTGAGGAAAACCATGGAAATGGTCATCATCATGAACAGGTAGTTGAACATATAGGCCCGCAGCTTTTTCTGCTCCTGCGGCAGAGCATAGAGATCCACCGCGTCAATCATGATCTTGGTGACCAGGACCTGCTGATCCACACGCTTGACCATGATCTTTTCGTTGACGCTCTGATCCTCGCGGCCGATGAAATAGCGGTAAAGGTCCAGGTTGAGATAGTACAGCGTCTGCACGTAAGGCAACGGCTGATAGACAAAGATGTTGTCCACGTAGAAGGTATGCTTGGGCAGCTCAATGCCGCTGTCCCGCAGCACCTGAGTGCGGTAAATGACGCTGTGCATGAGGATGTTCTGGCTCGGCGGGAATTTGCCGCACTCCTGCCAGACAAAGACCCGGTCCTGGGGCATGATGCCCTTGTAGGAAATGACATGGCGGGTATTGTCCGCTACATGCTCATAGACATAATTGCAAAGGAGCAGGTCTACCGGCTTTTCCATCTCGGCGAACTTGCGCAGGCAGGCCATGACCTTTTGCAGGGCGTCGGCGTCCAGCCAGTCGTCCGAATCCACCACCTTGAAGTACATGCCTTGTGCATTGCGGATGCCCTGATTGACACCCTCCCCGTGGCCGCCGTTTTCCTGATGGATGACGCGCACGATGTCGGGGTATTGGGCGGCATATTCGTCCGCGATGCGGCCGGTGTCGTCCTTGGAACCGTCATCCACAAGAATGATCTCCGCTTCCTCGCCGGCGGGCAGCAGCGTCTCGATACAACGGTCCATATAGTCGGCGGAGTTGTAGCACGGCACGGTAAAGGTGATCAGTTTCATAAAAATATTCCATCCTCTTTCTCAGTAATCGTTGGAGCACGGGTCACCCCTGCATCTCGGCACACCAGGCAGGCCAATCAGTGAGCACGGCATCCGCATCGCGGCGAACTTCCTCCCAGTGGGGCCTGGTATGTTCATCCAGTACACCGATCGTGTAAAACCCCGCCTTACGGGCGGTATGCACCGCCACCGGAGAGTCCTCAAACACCATGATCTGCTCAGGGTCGGCCCCCAGTTTTTGCGCTGCACGCAGATAAACTTCCGGCTCCGCCTTGCCCTGCGGCGTCCGGCAGGATACTGTAAAGGCAAACCGGTCCAGAAGGCCGAACTGCTCCAAAGCGGCGTCCACCAGCGGCTTTTCGGTGCCGGACGCCACACACAGGGTCATGCCCCGGGACTTCATCAGATCGATAGCCTCCCGCACGCCGGGCTTGAGCTTTGCAATGGTGCCATAGGCCTGGCGGGCACGATCCCGAATCTGCTGGGCCAGTTCCCGGGGAGTGACCGGAAGATGGCACTGCTCCACAAAATAGGCGGCGGCACCGTCGATGGTCATGGTCATGGTGTCGTCCCCCTGGCCCTGGGTGTAGACGGCATTCCACTGGGCAAGCAGCCCGCGGGCAACGTCATCCCACATGCCGGAGGAATCCAGCAGAGTGCCGTCCATGTCCAGAATGGCATAAGGCAAAAGCTGCACAGCGCTTCCCTCCTGTCACGCGATGATACGGGTATACTGCTAAGAGTGTACCTTTTTTTGAGCAAAATTACAAGGGGACGCGGAGAAATTCCCGCGTGGACAGCTTTTTTGCAGCCACTCATCTTTTGTTTTTTGACGCAAAGACGTATTTTTACTGAAAATCAAAGCATCTTTTCTCTAGAATGGCAGTTCCGAGTCTGATCCTGCCACCCCGGCCCGCAGAATTTTGAGCAGAATGGCAGGGCGTCTGCTCAGGCGCAGAGCTCGCGCCAGGCCTCCTCCATGGTATCGGCGGAAAACAGAAACTCCCCCGACGCATCATACACTTCGATGTGACCGCCTACATTCCGAAACTGATTTGTCATGGTTGAGACCACCTTTCTTTCCTTTGATTGCAGTATATCAGAAAGAAAGGGTTATAAACGGTACTTCCGCCTATCGGGCCGTCATTTTTCAGTCCCTTTGCACGGACTTTTAATTGATAGTCCGGATTCTCGCCGGCAACCGTATCAGCCGCATGTTGATCAGCAGCCACAGGCACAGAATGTACCACAGCATAGTATATTTCGGGCAGACATATCCAAGCACATTGCCCCACTCAGCGCTGTAATCCCACACACGGACCTTGAGCAGCTGGGTGCAGAAAATACCTCCCAGCAGTTCCATGGCGCTGATGCCTGCCGCGCCGATCCCTGCTCCTGCCAGGACAGGCAGCCCCGGCCGGGCGTCCAGCCAGGTCAGGCAGCAAAGGCTGATCCCCCCGGCAAAGAACATGGTCCAGTGCGTCACACCCCGCCAGGCAATCTCCGCCCCCAGGTAAGAAGCACCTCCCATCAAAAATAGTATCATCTTTTCAAACCACCGCATGACATCCGCTCCTAAAAAGTATTCCGGATTCCTCGCCCTGCCTGTCCGCCCAAGAGAAATCCGTCTGCTTTATTGTGTGCCCGATGCCGTCGGAGTAACCAATTCGTAATGAATTTGGCGGATTTTTCCTCCTGATACAGAAACCGGGCCACCGGGGATACTGAATCCTCCGGCGGCCCGGTACTCTTTTTCAGACAGCGTATTTATTTGGACAGGCGCTTGAGCAGCTCGCTGCGGGTATCCCACAGTTTCTGGCTCAGGTCCACATAGTAACGGTGCGGATTTTCAAAGCGCTTGACTTCGTCCCACAGCGTGTTGACCTGGGCCTTGCAGAACTTGCGGATGTCGCTGAGGTTGGGAGAGGTATAGACCCGCTTGCCCTGCTGGTAGATGGGTGTGGACAGGCAGCGCGCCGTGCAGTTGACGTAGGTGCGCTCCTTCCAGGTTTCCACCGGGTCAAACAGGGTGATGCCGTTCTTGGTCTCCACCTGCTCGTCCGCCATGGTGATGAGGTCCGCCATGGCCTTGCCGTCCTCATCGTAGATGCGCCAGACCTTTTTCAGGCAGGGAATGGTCATCTTCTCCGCCGTCTCGGACAGCTTCATCTTGGGGATGTACTCGCCGGTCTCCTCATCCTTGACGGCGGCCAGTTTATAGACACCGCCAAAGACGGGGTCACTCTTGGCGGTGATCATGTTCTCACCGATGCCGAAGCTGTCCACCCGTGCGCCCTGCAGGATCAGGTCCCGGACCAGGTACTCATCCAGGCTGTTGGAGGCGCAGATGGTGCAGTCGGGATAACCTGCGGCATCCAGCATCTTGCGGGCTTTCTTGGACAGGTAGGCAATATCGCCGGAGTCGATTCGGATGCCCTTGGGGCGCTTGCCCATGGGCTTGAGGACCTCGTCAAAGACGCGGATGGCATCGGGGACACCGTGGCGCAACACGTTGTAGGTATCCACCAGCAGCACACAGGCATCGGGGTACAGCTCGGCGTATTTCTTGAAGGCATCATATTCTGTGGGGAACATCTGGACCCAGCTGTGGGCCATGGTGCCGGAGGCAGGAATCCCGAAATCCCGGGCCGCCATAACGCAGGAGGTGGACCCGCAGCCGCCGATATACGCCGCACGGGCGCCGAAATAGGCGGCATCATAACCTTGCGCACGGCGGGCGCCGAACTCCATGACGGGACGACCTTCCGCCGCGCGGCAGATGCGGTTGGCCTTGGTGGCGATGAGGCACTGGTGGTTGAAGGTGACCAGCAGCAGCGTCTCCAGCAGCTGGCATTCGATGGCCGGGCCCTCCACCGTGACGATGGGCTCGTGGGGGAAGATGGGTACCCCCTCCTCAATGGCCCAGATGTTGCAGTGCAGCTCAAAGTGGGTCAGGTAATCGAGGAATTGCTCGTTGAACACTCCGGTGGAGCGCAGATAGTTGATGTCTTCCTCGGTAAAGCAGAGGTGGTCCACCGCGTCCATGAACTGCTGCAGGCCGGCCATGATGGCGTAACCGCCGTCATTGGGGACGTGGCGGAAAAACATATCAAAGACAGCGATCTTGTCCTGGTAGCCCTCGTCCAGGTAGCCCGCCGACATGGTCAGCTCGTAAAAATCCGTCATGGTGGTCAGATTGCGTTTGACGTCCAGCATAATTATCAGCTCCCAGTTTTGGATGCCCGGGCTTTCGTCCGGGATCGGAACATAAACGGCCGGGCGGCACGGCATCTGCAACAACCGCGCTGCGGGGTCGATACGGCTTGAATCAGGAATGCGCCGTCACTTGCGGCGCTTGGGGCCGCGGTTGCCCTCGATGAGGATGGCGCAGACCCAGACAAAGGCATATACGGCCACAACGATCATGGTCAGGATGACCACGACCTTGAAATAGGTGCCTGAGAAAAACTCTCCCACCTTGGTCAGCGTGTACAGCACCTGGTTGCGGGACACGGTACTGCCCGCAATCAGATCGACGGTACCCAGCTTTTCCCCGTTGATGGAGAGGGTCACGGTCCCCACCACATCCCCCTGCTGAATGGGAGCGGTCAGGTATTCCGGCAGCGAGAATGTCTGCTCCGTCAGGGCAGCACCGCCGTCTGCGGGCAGAAGTGTCATCATATCATCCGCCGGGTAGAGCATGATGGTATCCGTATCGGTGGAATAGCGGATGGGACGCTCGGTGATGGGACGTGTGGTGTCCAGCGCCGACTGGATGGTAAAGGTCTTGAACACCCAGTCCATCAGGCTGCCTGTCTCGGTCAGGGCGGGGCGGGGGTCCACATTGGGGTCGGCGGAGCTGTGCAGCAAAATGCTGATGTAGGTCTCCCCGTTCTGGGTGTGCCAGCTGGCGAAATTCTGCCAGCCCTCCGACAGGCTGCCGGTCTTTCCACCCTGGTTGTAGGCCCGGTAATAGGTCGTGCCCTGGGTGAGCATCTTGTTGGTGGACAGGATGGTATAGGGTGCCTCGTGCTGGGTATTGGCCGGCATCTGATAGCTGGCCGTCCCCGCCGCCTCCACAAAAGCATCATACTGGATCAGCGCCCGCAGAATCAGGTAGGCGTCCCGGGCAGTGGTCACATTGCCCGTGTCCAGGCCGCAGGGGTCGGTAAAAACGGTACCCGTACAGCCCAGGGCCTTCGCCTCCGCGTTCATCATGGCCACAAAGTTGTCCACCGTGCCCCCCATATAAAAGGCCACGATATAGGCGGCCTCATTGCCGGAGGGCAGTTCCATGCCGTACAGAAGATTTCGCAGCGAGACCGTCTCCCCCGGGCGGATATCCGCCAGGGAGGCTCCGGTTCCATACAGTATGTCATCTATCGCCCGCGGCATCTCTACCGTGATGGTATCCAGCTGATCCTGATAGCTCTTGAGCATGAGCAGCATGGTCATCATCTTGGTCAGGCTGGCGGCCGTCAGCTGTTTTTCGCTGTCCTTCTGGTACACCACAATGTTTGTGTCCAGATTGACGATATAGGCCCCCTCCGCCGTCGGTTCGAAATCAGGGGCGTAGCCCTGCATGGCCGAGGCAGGCAGAGCCAGCATGACTGCAATGACAAGCACGGCAAGAATACCGGCAAAACGTTTTTTCATAAGCAGGTGTGTTCCTTTTGCGTTTGGCGGGCATCATGCCGCCGGGATAAACGATATGAACAGTATACCAAAAATTTCCCGCCGAGAAAAGGGCGAATCTGGCGGCCCCGTTCCGGTTCAGTTCATAGCTCCGGCTGAGGAGAACAGCCGTTCCACCTCATCGGCGAGAAGCCGGTGCCCAGGCTGCGCCAGGTTGGGATCTGCGGCAAGCAGCGCCTTGGCCTCGTCCTGGGCCACACGGAGGGTGCGGGTATCCTGTACCAGGTCTGCCACATGCAGGGTGGGCAAGCCGTGCTGCGCCTCCCCGAAAAAGTCGCCGGGGCCGCGGGTCTCCAGGTCATATTTTGCGATCTCGAAACCGTTCTGTGTATGGCACAGGAAGTTGAGCCGTTCCCGCACCGTCTTGCCCTCATTATCCGAAATGAGGATACAGCAGGAATCGGCACTTCCCCGCCCTACGCGCCCTCGCAGCTGGTGCAGCGCCGACAGGCCGAAGCGCTCGGCGTTCTCGATGACCATGACGGTGGCGTTGGGCACGTCAACCCCCACCTCAATGACAGTGGTGGATACCAGCACATCCAGCTCCCCCGCCTTGAAGGCCGACATGACGGCGTCCTTCTCCCTTGATTTGAGCTTGCCGTGGAGCAGTCCCACCCGGCGGCCGGGCAGCAGCGGGCAGGCGGTCTGCTCATAGTAGGTGGTGACGGCCTGGATACTGGCATCCATCTCGTTCTGTTCAATGGCCGGGCAGACGATGTAGACCTGGTGCCCTGCGGCGATCTGCTTTTCCAGGTAGCCGTACATATCCCGCCGTTTGCGCCCCGTAATAAACCACGTCTTGATGGGTTTGCGGCCGGGAGGCAGCTCATCCAGCACCGAGATGTCCAGGTCTCCGTACAGCAAAAGTCCCAAGGTGCGCGGGATGGGCGTGGCGCTCATGACAAGGAGATGGGGGCTGTGGGCCTTGCCGGCCAGAAGTCCCCGCTGCCGCACGCCAAAACGGTGCTGCTCGTCCACAATGGCCAACCCCAGATTTTTGAACTGCACTGCATCGGTGAGCACCGCATGGGTGCCCACCACCAGCCCGGCGCGCCCGTCCGCAATGGCAGAGAGGGCCACCCGGCGCTCGGCGGCTTTCATTCCCCCCACCAGCAAGGTGACATTGACGCCGAAGGGTTCCAGCCGGTCAGCCAGAGTGGCAGCGTGCTGACGGGCCAGCAGCTCGGTAGGGGCCAGCATGGCGCTCTGCCAGCCGTTCTGGGCGGCATGCCAGATGGCCGCCGCGGCCACCAGCGTCTTGCCGCTGCCCACATCGCCCTGAAGCAGGCGGTTCATGGGGACCTCCCCGCAAAGGTCGGCACAGATCTCGTTGCTGGCCCGCCGCTGGGCTCCGGTGGGCGCATAAGGCAGGCTGCGCCAGAAGGGTTCCAGATCCACCGGATGCATGGGAGCGCCGGTCTTTTGCCGGCCGTGGCCCCGCATGAGGAAGATGCCCAATTGCAGCACATAGAGTTCCTCAAAAATCAGGCGGCGCCGGGCGGCTGTGGCTTCCTCGACGGAATGGGGCGCATGGATGCCCCGCACCGCCTTTGCCCGGGAGGGCATCCGGTAGCGGGTCAGCAGAACGGCGGGCAGCGGGTCCTCCAGGTCATCCGCCGCACTGAGGGCGGCTTCCACGCAGCGGGCGATGCGTCCGCTGGGCAGGCCCTCAGTGCTGGGGTAGACGGGCACAAGGGGGCCTGCCTCCACCTGTGCCTGGGTGCGGATGTTGGGGTGGAGCATCTCCCGGTGGGTCAAAGTGCCGCCCACCCGGCCCTCAAAATAGTAGCTCTGACCGATGGCAAGGCTTTCCGAAGCGTAGGAGGCATTGAACCAGGACAGGGTCAGGGTGCCGCTGTCGTCCGCCGCCAGCACCTTGTACAGCGTTCGCCCGCCCCGGATGCGGCGGGCCGGTTCCTTTTGCAGTACCTCCGCCCGGACGCAACAGTCCACGTCATAGGGGGCCTCCGCCACCGCATAGGGCTTTGTATAATCAATGTAGCGCCGCGGGTAGTGCAGAAGGAGGTCCCTCACCGTGTGGATGCCCAGCTTTTCGAATTTTTTGGCGAACGCCGGGCCAACCCCTTTCAAGTATTGGATGTTGTCGTCCAGTGCAGGCATGGCGGAACCTCCTTTCTGTGTGAATTTACAGGGGCGCGGGCAGCGTTTTCCCCTGCCCCGGATTGCGAAAAAGGACGAACCGGGATGCCGCTTTGTCACGGCGCTCCAAACAGATTCGTCCTTTTGGGATTCAATGGAAACTACTTACTCCACTGAGATCATGTAATAGTAAACCGGCTGGCCGCCGCTGATGTGGCTGACCTCAATGTTGCCGCCGCACTTGGAGCGGACCAGGTCGGTGGTCTTTTCGGCGTCGGCGTCGCTGATCTCGCAGCCGGAGATGACGGTGATGAACTGGGTGTCCTTCTTCTTCATGGAACGGGCCAGACGATAGGTCATCTTGGTAATATCGTTGCCGGTGGCCACGATCTTGCCGTTCTCCAGGGCCATGATCTCGCCCTTCTTGATGGTCTTGCCGTCAAACTCGCTGTCCCGGGCTGCATAGGTGATCAGGCCGGTGGCGACCTTGTCGGCAGCCGCCATCATATTGATGGCGTTCTCATCGGCAGAAGTGCCCGGATCAAAGTTGAGCATGGCGGTCATGCCCTGGGGCACCGTGCGGGTGGGCAGAACGATGACCTTGCGGTCGGCCAGCTTCTGGGCCTGCTCCGCAGCCATGATGATGTTCTTGTTGTTGGGCAGGACAAAGACCGTCTTGGCGGGAACGCTCTGGATGGCAGCCAGAATGTCCTCGGTGGCCGGGTTCATGGTCTGGCCGCCCGAGACGACCGCCTCGACGCCCAGGTCGGTAAAGACGCTCTTGAGGCCCTCACCGGCGGCAACGGCCACGAAGCCGTACTCCTGGTCGGGGTCCACAGCGGCGTAGACAAACTCGTCGGCACTGCCGGCAGCGGCGCGCTCCTCGGCGGCAGCCTGCTTCTCCAGGCTCTTGCCCTGCTTCTGGCGGGCCAGGAACTGCTCGTGCATGTTCTCGATCTTGAAGTCGGTCAGATAGCCGTACTTGATGGCTTCGCTGAGCATCATACCGGGGTCGGAGGTGTGAACATGGCAGTTGGCCACATCGTCATCCTCAATGACCACAACAGAATCACCGTTGGATTCCAGGAAAGCACGCAGGCGGGTGACGCTGGCGCCCTCGTCCTTGTGCAGCAGGAACTGGGTGCAGTAGCCGTTCTTGATGTCCTCGACCTTCATCAGGTCGTCGGCAAAAACGCCCTTGCCCGCAGCATTGCTGGAAACCTTGGGCTTGGCCACAACCTCAACGCTCTGGATGACCTCGCCGCCGTCAAAGACCTGCTTCATGCCCTCAAACACCAGCATGATGCCCTGGCCGCCGGCATCCACGACGCCGGCCTTCTTGAGGACGGGCAGCAGATTGGGGGTATCCTCCAGAGCCTTCTGGCCGGCAGCAAGGACCTCATCCCACAGGGCGGGGACCTCAGTCTGGGTGCTGGCGGCAGCAGCTTCGGCTGCTAGGCGGGTGACGGTGAGGATGGTGCCCTCGGTGGGCTTCATGACCGCCTTGTAGGCAGCGTCAACGCCCATCTGAAGCGCATTGGCCAGATCAGAGGCCTCCGCGTTGGTCTTGTCTTTCAGTGCCTTGGAAAAGCCGCGGAACAGCAGGCTGGTAATGACGCCGGAGTTACCGCGGGCGCCGCGCAGCATGGCAGATGCGGCGCATTTGCTGGCCTGGGCCACAGTGCAGTCATCGGGCAGGTTCTCCAGCTCACGGCAGGCGGCACCGATGGTCATGCTCATGTTGGTGCCGGTGTCGCCGTCGGGCACCGGGAAAACATTCAGTTCGTCCACGCGGGTGCGCTGGTTGGAAATGTTGTTGGCGCCGGAAATCATTGCGTCACGCAGGATCTTGCCAGTAATCATGTAATAAACACCTCGTTGTTTGACTTTTACGATCAGATGCGCACAGCTGTCAGCCGGAGACGATGTCATCGACGTAGACATTCACGCGGGCAACTTTCAGCCCGGTGGCATGCTCGACCTCATCGCGCACACGGTGAGTAATGCTCTGGGTAATGGAGGCAATGTTCAGGCCATACCCGACTGTGATGTGCAGCGCAATGCGAAGCGCACCGTTTGTCTCCTCCACCGTGACGCCCTGCTGCGGCAGGCTGCCGTGGCGCAGTGCCGAGCGAATCGTGCCCGACGCGGTGTTCTGGCCCATGGCGGCAATACCGTAACAATTTTTTGCGGCCTGGGCGACCAGACCCGAGAAATATTCGTTGGTCAGTGAAATGCTCCCGTAGGGGTTGACCTTGGTGATCATCGCCGATCCTCCTTACTATTGCAATCCACGCATAGTCCCATTGGGGACATCTGCCTGTATAATCAGGTTTATTATACACCATCCCGCAAGGTTTGAACAGTGGTAATTTTGCGGTTTCCCTGCATTTGTCCACAGAAATTGCCGCACTTTTTCGTCAGGTTTTGCGGCGGGATATTTTACAATCCATTCACAAAGTTCCCACGGCAGGCGCGTATACTTAAAATGAACAGATCGAAAGGCAAGCTCGATCCATCATGGCCCGAAGCCCTCTTCCGGATCGGTACGGCCCGCAGGCCGGCGAATTTCCGTCAGAAGATTGCTCTTTTCCTGCAGTTTTTCCCTTCAAATTTGCGGAAAACATTTCCTTCTTTTTACGTATTTTCGCTGTATTTCCGCCATTCTTTTTCTTTTACCGCTGAGTAAAAAGATCCTTTCTTTTCCGGATAAAAAGTCAGACCGGGAAGTTTCCGATCCCGCCTTACCGCGCTTCGTGCCCAAACACAGAGCAAAGGAGACAAACCCATTATGAACCTGCTGTTTTTCCTTACCCCCAAGCAGGATGTCCTGTTCGTCTACGAGGACTTTACCCTCCGTCAGGCACTGGAAAAATGGTCCAACCAGCGCTTTGCCACTATCCCCGTCCTTCGCCGCAACGGCGAGTATATCGGTACCATCAGCGAGGGAGATCTTTTGTGGGGCATTAAAAACATTCACGGCCTCGACCTGGACGCCAGCGAGGATGTCCCCATCTCCAGCTTTCCCCGCCGCCGCAATTACAAGGCGGTGCCGGTGACCACCGACATGCGCACACTGGTGGAGGCAACCGTCGACCAGAACTTCGTTCCCGTTGTGGATGACCGCAATGTCTTTATCGGCATTGTTCCCCGTACTGCCATCATCAAGTACATGCTGCGGCGGATGGATTCCAGCTCTGAGACCACCCAGATCTCCACCCGCGCCATCAAGAAACGCCTGATGCAGACCCACTCCTGACTCCCGCTGCGACCCTTGTTCCGGCTGCCGTTTGGCCAGAACGGGGGTTATTTTTTTGCATAAGGCCAGGCGCAGATTTTCTCCTTCTCCGAACTGGATTGCGTTTTTCATCGCATATAATCATGCAAAAAGCCCGCTGCGGGGCATATACCTCGCAGCGGGCTTTGCAGTGCATATCGAAGCGGAAATTACTTCAGCTCGACCTTGGCGCCGACTTCCTCCAGCTTCTTCTGGATCTCCTCGGCATCGGCCTTGGAAGCGTTCTCCTTCAGCTTGGCGTTCGGGGTCTCAACCAGCTTCTTGGCCTCCATCAGGGAAGCGCCGGTCAGCTCCTTGACAGCCTTGATGACCTGCATCTTGTTGCCGCCGACATCAGCCAGGATGACGTCGAACTCGGTCTTCTCTTCCTCAGCGGGAGCAGCAGCAGCGCCGGCAGCGGCGGGAGCAGCAGCGGCGACAGCAGAAACGCCGAACTCCTCGCAGATGGTGTCAACGAGCTCTTTCAGCTCAAGAACAGTCATAGTCTTGACAG
>CALXHO010000048.1 GCA_944388125.1 uncultured Gemmiger sp.
CATGATCATCAACCTGCCGGTCACGGTGGAGATGAGCATGCCTCACATCTACGCCAACCAGATCGAGTGGTGCTCCAAGCATCTGAAATACCGGGACAGCGTCATCCTCTCCACCCACCCCCACAATGACCGGGGCTGCGGCGTGGCCGACGCCGAGCTGGCCGTCCTGGCCGGTGCCCAGCGCATCGAGTGCTGCCTCTTCGGCAACGGCGAGCGCACCGGCAACGTGGATGCCATCACCCTGGCCATGAACATGTACAGCCACGGCGTGGACCCCCACCTGGACTTCTCCGACATGCCCGCCATCTGCGAGACCTACGAGCGGGTCACCCGGATGCACGTCTACGAGCGCACTCCCTACGCCGGCAGCCTGGTCTTTGCAGCGTTCAGCGGCAGCCACCAGGATGCCATCGCCAAGGGCATGACCTGGCGCAAGGAGCACAACCTCCACAAGTGGACCTGCCCTTATATTCCCATCGACCCCCACGACATCGGCCGCACCTACGACGCCGACGTCATCCGTATCAACTCCCAGAGCGGCAAGGGCGGCATCGGCTTCCTGCTCCAGCAGAAGTACGGCTACAATCCCCCGCCCCGCATGCGGGAGGATCTGGGCTACAAGGTCAAGGAAGTTTCCGACCACGAACACCGCGAGCTCAGCGTGGAGGAAGTCCTCTACGTCTTTGAACGCAGCTACCTCAACCATACCCTTCCCCTCAACGTCACCGAGGCCCACTTCAAGCAGCAGGGCGGCAGCGACAAGATCGCGGCGGAGGTCACCCTCTCCATCGACGGCAAGACCGTCCACTGCAATGCCGACGGCAACGGCCGGCTGGATGCCGTGGCCACCGCCATCGAGCACGAGACCGGCATGCACTTCACCCTGGTGCATTACAGCGAGCACGCTCTTGACTCCGACACCGACAGCCGCGCCTGCAGCTACGTCGGCCTGAAATGGGCCAGCGGCGCCGAGACCTGGGGCTGCGGCACCGATACCGACATCATCGTGGCCGGCATCAAGGCGCTGGTCAGTGCCATCAACAACAAGTGAGGTTTTCACTTTCCACAACAGGAGGTTTTTGCCATGGGAATGACCATGACCCAGAAAATTCTCGCCGCTCACTGCGGCGAAGCGTCGGTCAAGGCGGGCCAGCTCATCAACGCCAGGCTGGATATCGTCCTCGGCAACGACATCACCACCCCCGTTGCCATCAATGAATTTGAAAAGGCCGGGTTTACCTCGGTGTTTGACAAGACCCGCGTCAACATCGTCCTCGACCACTTTGTTCCCAACAAGGACATCAAGAGCGCCCAGCAGTCCAAGCAGTGCCGGGAGTTCGCCAACAAGTACGACATTCTCAACTTCTTCGATGTGGGCACCATGGGCATCGAGCATGCGCTGCTCCCTGAGCAGGGCATCGTCACCGCGGGCGACTGCATCATCGGTGCCGACAGCCACACCTGCACCTACGGTGCGGTGGGCGCTTTCTCCACCGGCGTCGGCTCCACCGATATGGCCGCCGGCATGGCGTCGGGCATGGCATGGTTCAAGGTACCTTCCGCCATCAAGGTGGAGCTGAAGGGTGCCCTCCATCCCCCGGTGGCGGGCAAGGACGTCATCCTGCACCTGATCGGCGAGATCGGCGTGTCAGGCGCCCTATACAAGAGCCTGGAGTTCGTGGGCGAGGGTGTCAGGAGCCTTTCCATGGAGGACCGCCTCTGCATCTGCAACATGGCCATTGAGGCCGGTGCCAAGAACGGCATCTTCCCGGTGGACGAAGCCTGCGAGGGCTACCTGAAAGCCCGCAGCCAGCGCCCCTGGGTCAAGTACGAGGCTGACCCCGACGCCGAGTATGAGCGCACCGTGGTCATCGACCTGGACGCTCTGGAGCCCACCGTCAGTTATCCTCACCTGCCCGAAAACACTCACCCCGCCAGGGAGGGCAAGGACATCAAGATCGACCAGGTGGTCATCGGTTCCTGCACCAACGGCCGCATTGAGGACATGGAAGCCGCTTACAACATCCTCAAGGGCCAAAAGATTGCCAAGGGCGTGCGGGGCATCATCATTCCCGCCACCATGGCCGTCTACCGGGAATGCATCGTCCGAGGCTACACCACCGCTTTCATTGATGCAGGGTGCATCGTCTCCACCCCCACCTGCGGTCCCTGCCTGGGCGGCTACATGGGCATTCTGGCCCAGGGCGAGCGTTGCGTCTCCACCACCAACCGCAACTTTGTGGGACGCATGGGCCATGTGGACAGCGAGGTCTATCTGGCCAGCCCCGCCACCGCCGCAGCCAGCGCGCTGACCGGTTACATCACCGATCCCAGGGAGGTTTGAACATGAACGCGAAAGGTACTGTTTTCCGCTACGGGGACAACATCGACACCGACGTCATCATCCCCGCACGCTACCTGAATACCCAGAACCCCAAGGAACTGGCCGCCCATTGCATGGAGGACATCGACAAGACCTTTGTCACACGGGTCCAGCCCGGCGACATTATGGTGGGCGGCGAAAACTTCGGCTGCGGCTCCTCCCGGGAGCATGCCCCGGTGGCCATCAAGGCGGCGGGCATCTCCTGCGTCATCGCCAAGAGTTTTGCCCGCATCTTCTACCGCAACTCCATCAACATCGGCCTGCCCATTCTGGAATGCCCCGCCGCCAGTGAAGCTATCCGGGAGGGCGATGTGGTCAGCATCGACTTCGACACCGGCGTCATCACCGACGAGACCACCGGCCAGACCTTTGAGGCCGCGCCGTTCCCGCCCTTCATCCAGAAAATCATCGCGGCGGGCGGTCTGATGAACTCTCTGAAAGAGAAGGCATAAGGAGGGGTTTCCCATGCAGAAAAACATTGCACTGATCTACGGTGACTGCGCAAGCCCTGAGATCGTAGCGCAGGCCGTCCGGGTGCTGGATAAAATTGCCGAGAAACACGGCCATACCTTCACCTACACCCGCGCCTGGATGGGCGGCGAGGCCATCGACAAGTTCGGCGATCCCCTGCCCCAGAGCGAGCTGGACAAGTGCCTGGCCTCCGACAGCGTTTTGCTGGGTGCGGTAGGCGGCCCCAAGTGGGAGGGCATGCCCGGCGACAAGCGCCCCGAGAAGGGCCTGCTCCGGCTGCGCGCCGGGATGGGGCTTTACTCCAACAACCGCCCGGCCAAGATCTGGCCCCAGCTGGCCGACGCCAGTCCCCTGAAAAAGGAGATTGTGGACAAGGGCATTGACTTCATTGTGGTGCGGGAGCTCATCGGAGGCGTCTACTTCGGCGAGCACAAGACCGAGACCGACAACGGCGAGGAGAAAGCCACCGACGTGATGAGCTACTCCGAGCATGAGATCGAGCGCATCGGCCGCATCGGCTTTGAGACGGCCATGAAGCGCCGCAAGCGCCTGACCTGCGTGGACAAGGCAAACGTCCTGGACACCAGCCGTCTGTGGCGCAAGGTCATGCACCGGCTGCAAGCCGACTATCCCGAGGTGGAATACCGGGAGATGTTTGTGGACAACGCCGCCATGCAGATCTGCAAGGACCCGTCCCAGTTCGACGTCATCGTCACCGAGAACATGTTCGGCGACATTTTGTCCGACGAGGCCAGCGAGATCACCGGTTCCATCGGCATGGTGCCGTCCTCCAGCCTGGGCGCCGGGACCTGCGGGCTGTATGAGCCCATCCACGGCTCCGCCCCCGACATTGCGGGGCAGGACATTGTCAACCCCATCGCCTGCATTCTGTCCGCGGCCATGATGCTGCGGTACAGCTTCGGCATGGGGACGGAGGCTGATGAGATCGAATCCGCCGTCAACGCAGTGCTGGACAAGGGCCTGCGCACCGCCGACATCTGGCAGCCGGGCTGTGAAAAGATCAGCTGTACGGCCATGGGCGATGCGATTCTTGCCGAGCTTTGATCCTGCATCGCTTCACAACATTGCTATCTTCTGATTGGGCATTTTAGAGGGAAGAATGCCGATTGCCCGGCAGTTTGGCCGGGATAGACAAAGACCCGCCCCTGCCGCAGTGTGTGAGCGGCGGGAACAGGCAAAGCAAAAACCTCCGTTTCAGCCATGTGCGAGCTGGATGCGGAGGTTTTCTTTTTTGTTTGATACCCCTTTGTGTCCGGCCTCACAGCAGATCGTGCTGCACCGGGATGGTGAAGAGGCGCTGTGCCTCGGCGGGGTCGGAGGTCCGGGCCAGCGCCCACATCAGCTTGGTGACGACGGCCTCGGGGGTCATGTCCCGGGCCTCCAGCACGCCGGGGAGTTCCCGGGCAATGCGGCCGACCTCATAGACCGAGAGGTCACTGCCCTCGTGCTGGACCTGGGTGGAAAACACCGCCAGCCGTCCGCCGGCCAGCCAGTCCCGCACCGCGCGGAGCATGGGGCCGTTTTCCCCGCCGGGCAGGCCGCCCACGCCGAACCCCTCAATGACGACAGCGCGGTAATGGGGCGCCAATGCCGTGAAGATCTCGGCGCCCATTCCCGGTACCAGACGCAGCACAAAGACTGCCGGGTCCATGCGGGTATAAAATTGCACCGGAGGAAGATCGGCAGGGGTGG
The DNA here is from genome assembly GCA_944388125.1 of uncultured Gemmiger sp. Taxonomy (GTDB): domain Bacteria; phylum Bacillota; class Clostridia; order Oscillospirales; family Ruminococcaceae; genus Gemmiger. The sequence continues at coordinate 4,568 of CALXHO010000048.1, forward strand.
GCAGAAAGGAAATCAGGCGGTCATCCCGGAAAACGGCCGTTTCCGGGTAGTCGATGCTGGAAAAGGCGTTGAGGCTTTTGCTGCGCACCTTGCGGGCCCGGGTGCCCAGAATGACCTTATTGTCAAACACGATCTGTACGCCCCAGGCCCCCGGCGCCGTGGCGTAGGCAAAGGCATGGAGCAGATTGTTGCGTGCGTCGGTGTCCCGGTTGTAGATGGATTTCTGGCTGCCGGTGAGCACAATGGGCTTGGCAGTGTTCTGGATCATGTAGCTGAGGGCCGCCGCCGTGTAGGCCATGGTATCGGTGCCGTGGGCCAGGACAAAACCGTCGTATTTCTCGTAATTGTCCCGGATGGCCGCCGCCATGCCGCACCACTGTTCGGGGCCGATGTTGGTGGAATCCAAATCATAGAGCTGCAGCGTGTCGATGCTGCACATCCCGGCCAGTTCCGGCACCGATTGCAGCAGTTCCTCCGCCGTGATGGCCGGGGCAAGGCCGCGCTCGGTAGGCTTGCAGGCGATGGTGCCGCCGGTGGCCAAAAGCAAGATCTTTTTCATGGGGTAACATCCTGTTCCTGTTCAAATTCAGACTTCCTCTACTCTACTCACGGGCAGGGCTCTTGTCAAGGGGTTCTCTTCTTTCCGCGGATCCGAGGAGCATCCCCCGGGGCCATATGCCCCACATTCAAAAAAGCCGGATCCCCGCGGAAAGGACGGGGCATCCGGCTTTTGCCCGGTACAGGGATTGTCACTCCAGAGCGGTGGTAACGACAAAACGGTCGGTCCCTGCATCCGTTGTGACAGTGATCAGGTAATAATATACCGTCTTGAAGCGGACGGAGACACCGTCCTCCTCCGCGGACAGGGTGTAGTCCAGCTTTTCCACCGGCGTGTTGCCGGTATACAGACGCATCCCCGCCTCATACGGTTCGGCAAAGCGGACCTCCACCTCCTCTGCCGTCACACCGGACAGGCAGAGGTCCGGGCGTCCGTCGGCGGCATAGAGACAGGCCGTCTCCGGAGTCTGGGCATCATCCATCCGGAAATCCGTCGTTGCCTCCTCCACAGTGCAGCCATAGAACGCGGCCGTCACACCGGTATCTGGCAAGGTCAGCTGCAGAGCAGGGGCGGTATCCTGCGCACCGCAGGCGGTCAGCAGCAGCATCAGGGCAGCTGCCAGGCAGAGAAAACGTCGTTTCATGGATTCATTCCTTTGTTATGTAGCGCCGCCGGGCGGCGGTCAGCGGTAGGGATCGTAGGGAACTTTGGGGAAGTCGGTGCCCAGGTCCAGCGTTTTGGGACAGAGCCCCGTCTCGCACACCACAAAGCCCATCAGCATGCCCAGATGCAAATGCAGATGCCGGTACTGGGCCAGGATCAGCGTAAAGCGCGTCCACTCGCAGTGCTCCGGTTTCTGAAGCAGATCCTCGTCGTGCAAAGCATTGAGATAGAGGGACAGTTTTGCCTTGATGGTGTAAAAGTATTCCTCCATCTGGCGGCGGCCCAGACGGCCGGTGGGATAGGTCTCCAGATCATCCAGGGCCGGCGTGTGGATGGGCGGTTCCACAAAATCCTTGTCCCGGGGATTGATGAACCACTGGTCCAGCTTGTGCAGCATATGGTAGACATGCTGCCACAGCGGGGACCCCGCATATTCCTTGTCCCAGATCTCATCCGGGATGCAGTCCATGATGTTCTGCGTCTCCCACAGCGCGCGGACGGTCATCTCGGCAATGACCGTTTTATATGAGGTTTCCCGCATGGCGCGGCCTCCTTTGCGGATGATACGGGCCCGGGCCCGTCGGTATCAGTATTCCACAAAGTCCGGTGCGCCATACACACGCGGCCAAGGGGTCAGTCTTTCACGATCAGGGTGGGCAAGGTCTTTTCGCTGTACTGCGACGAGATGATGGGCGTCAGCGAAACCCGGGAGTAAACACCCTGGGCCTTGCCGTCATAGACATAGATGCCGGTAAGATTATAATACCGCGCTTTTTGGAAGCTGTCACCCACCAGACCGTAGTTTTCGGTGACGTAGGGCATATAAAATTCCTGCAGCAGATACCCGGCGCGGTCGGTGATGCTCTCCACCACCCGGCGCCAGCCTTCCGCGTCATACTCCACGCCCGCGTAGACGCCGCGGGAGCCGTAGGAGTCCAGGGGTTTCAGAATCCAGGCATCCTTTTCCCGGATGACCTGTTCCGGGTCGGCATCGGCAAAGGAGCGCGTCACCGGCACATGAGCCCGGATATAATCCTGCTCGGCAGGGGTCAGCAGGGCCAGCGTGGCCGGGTCATGAAGCACCCGGAAAATGGTCTTGTTGTGCACCAGCTGGGTGTGAAAATCCCCCACCAGCAGCACGGCATCATCCCGCACGGCGGCCAGCAGCGCACCGCACTCGTCGTAATGGCTGAGGATGTCGCTGGTCACGGCGCGGCGGTAGATGGCATCCACCGGCAGGCCGGATTTGCCCAGCAGGCAGCCGTCCTGATACCGGAGGTCCCGCACATCACAGACCTCCGCCTGCAGGCCCTTGGCCTCAAAATGCTCCCGGAAAATTTCAAACTCATTGACGGTACCGCACTCCATAAAGTCCACAATGGCCACCCGGGGCAGGCGGTCGGTGCGGCGGGTGCGCTTCCACACGCCGACGAAGGCTTCCACCCAGCTGTCGAACAGCTCACAGGTGCGGGTGGTGTGGGCCGCGGTGAACTCCCGGTAGACGGTGGAATATTTCTGGGCGTTGTGGAGTTCCCGGTCCTCGTTCATGGCGCTGGTGCCGTCGGTGTTGAACTCACAGAACTTGTAGCCGCCCGTCTCCTCGTTATAGAAAAAGTCGATGCGCGCCATGGGCAGCAGGGATTCGGTGTGGTGGCTGCGGAGAATCAGCTCCTCGGTGTGCCGGTCAAAGCCGAACAGCGCCCGGTAAGACGGGTCGGCAAAGTAGGCGTCGGCCACCTTGCGGAAGATGCCGTACAGCACCCCGATATCCGACACAAACCGGGCAAAGGTGTCCTCGGTAAAGAGTTTGGGCATCAGGCAGGTGCGGACATATTCCCCGTGGTGGATCGCCGTCGATCCCTGCATATAGGTCACCAGCTCGCGGTATTCCCGCTCGCTGCGCTGGGGATCGGCCGCAATGGCGGCCAGATACTCCCGGTCAAGTTGTTGTTCCTTCATGGTATTCCCTTTCTCGCAATGTGGTGCGCGCGGCGGCCAGTTCCGCCAGCGGGCGAAGCCGGGCGGCCTGCTCCGGACCGGCGGCACAATCGGCTGCGGCCTGCATGAGCCAGTCCATCTGCTCGGCGGCGGAGAGGCCGTAGACCTCTGCGCCATAGCCCTTATGGCAGATGGCCTTCTTGGCTGCCTCAATATCCTGCACCGTAACGCCTGCAAACCGCTGTGTCACCGCAGCAAGCGCCTTGGGGCAGGAAAACAGCGTCAGGATCAGCTGGGCATAGGAGGACAGCCAGGGCTCGGGCAGGCAGTCTGCCGAGCGGATCTCAATATAATGCTTGAGGCGGACATCGTAGAAAAACATGGAGAGGATGTGCTCAATATCCGCATCGGACAGTGCCGCGCCGTAGACTTCGGCGGCGCACCGGCGGCCGACTGCCTGGGTTTGTTGCCCATGTTTTGCCACAATGAGCGGCTGACCCAGCAAATGTCCGGCATAGGCCGCAAATCCGAAGTCCGCGTCCGTCAGGCAGGGCACCACGCCACAGCGGTCGGGGTCCACATCCTCCCAGATGCGGGTTCGCACGCTGGGGCTTTTGTTTGGCGCGGCCTCGTACACCGGCGCATTGTCGGTGAGCAGGGCAAAGAGCGGCGCCAGAATGCAGGCGGCACGGTATTTGCGGACAAAGTCCTCCTCACTGAAATAATCCACTGAGGCCTGGGCCGAGGCGGTGGCACGCATCATCTGTCTGCCGTGACGGCCGCTTGTCTGAAAATAGCGGTCCATCTCCCGGTACCGGTCCTTGGGGATGAGGGGCAGGTCATCGGCCCGCCGGGTGGGATGGCAGGCAACATGCCAGACCCGCAATCCCCGCGCCGCTGCGGCCGCCTCAAACCGGGCGGAAAATTCCCGGTAGATGGCCTCCGCCTCGCTCACATGGTCGGTGGGCATCATGCTGATCTCGATCTGGCAGGCCGGCTCCAGCGAGAGCCCATACTTTGGCGCGGCAAATCCCATATAGCTGCCGTCAATGATGACCTCCCTGTCTCCCGGCTGCTGCAGGTCCCGCATGAGGGCCTGCGCCTGGGCAAAGGTGGCAGGGGTGCCGTCCAGGGCGGTGACAAAATGCTCCACCTCCACGCCGACGGTGCCGGGGCCGTCCCCCTTGCACCCGCGCCGGAAATATTCGGTCATGGCCTGAATCTGTTGCTCCAATTGTGTCAAGGGTTCCCTCCCCCTGCACCCGGTCATTGCCGGGCACATTGTCTCTTGTGTAGATGGCGTTTTTCCGCTGCTTTGTGCGGCGGCACCGACATTGTACAACAAAAAATCCGCCGTTGCAAGGAAAAGTTAGACAAATGCAACTTTCGTTTTTTGTTTTGCTCTTTTCCACCCACGGCATGCAAAAGGCCACCGGCACCGCAGCGCGGCCGATGGCCCCCAAACTCTCCGCCGCCCGGAACTGTTCTTTTCTGTCTGTCCCCGGCGGCAAAGCCGGGCTTGTTCCCGGCCGATGGTTTGTAGTATAATGAACGTGTCATTGTGGTTTCAGTCTGTGTCCAGGCTGTCCGTGTCCCATCCGGTGCACTGCTCGCAATACCAGGCGCTGCCCCGGTAGGGCTGGGACAGGTCAAAGTCCCCCAGCGGCCAGGGTTCCTCCAGGGCCAGGGCGGCGCCGTCCGGGCCGTGATACACCACCTGGGCAACACCGAATTCTTCGGTCAGATTGCGCCAGACTGTGTCCAGCATGAACCAGCGCAGCAGGTCGTCGTCATAAAAAACGTAGTCCTGCTTCTCATCCTGGGGCGTCTCCCCCTGGACCAGAGCTGAGTCCTCCTGCCAGGTCACGGTACACCCGGTCTCATCCGTTGCCACGGTGAAGGCAAACTGAATGCCGGTAATTTCCTCCAGCGTACTGCAGAGGTCCGTCAGTGCGATGCCCGTATCCAGTTCCACGGGACGCACATCCTCCACATTGCTGCCCGCGGTAAAGTCCATGAGCAGCGTGCCGGTGCGGGCCGATTCCCCCGTCTCGGATGTCTGCCCCGCTGCAGCTTCCGTCCCGGGCTGCACCTGGCAGGATGTCAGAAGCAGTGCCCCGGCCATCGCAGCCGCCAGCCCCAGACAGACAAAACCTTTCATTCTCACCGATCTCCTTTGGCCCGCGCCCTGTCGGGCAGATTAGTTCCATATTACCACGTTGTCCCCCTGCATACCAGTCCCGGAGACAAGGTTTTACAATTTTCGCCGGACCATTTTGTCCGGCAAGGCAGAGTGACATCCCGGACCCGGGATTGTTCACGTACTGTTTGGATCCCGTTCACGAATTGACCACAAATTTGTGAAATAATAGCATCGTTGAAAGCGCGGGCGGCCTGCTCCCCACAAGGTCAGCCGCCGCGCCCAAGGATACAGAAAAAGGATGGCGTTATTATGAAAGCTTGGTTCCAGCGCTTTATGTCGGGGCGCTACGGCAGCGACCAGTTCAGCATGTTTTTGTCCATTTCGGCCCTGGTGCTGCTGGTTCTGGGCATATTTGTGTCGGGCATTCTCTATTACATCGGCCTGGCTGTGCTGCTTTACAGCTACTACCGCATGTTCAGCCGCAACATTCAGAAGCGCTATGCGGAAAACCAGTGGTATCTTGCCCGCAGCAGCGCGGTGCGCAGCTGGTTTGACCGCCTGCGCACCCGGTTTGCCCAGCGCGGCACCTACCGCTATTTCAAGTGCCCCCACTGCAAACAGGCCATCCGCATCCCCAAGGGCCGCGGCCGTGTTTCCATTACCTGCCCCAAATGCGGCACCCAGTTCATCCGCAAGAGCTGACCGTCCTTCCCGGGCAGAAAGGTTGACGCTGTATGTTCGGATATGTTACCATTTATCGGAAAGACCTGACAGAACCGGCCCTGGATTGCTACCAGGGCTATTACTGCGGTCTTTGTGAGGCTCTGGGACGCCGCTACGGCGCTGCCGGGCGGATGACGCTGTCCTATGACATGACGTTCGCCGCCCTCCTCCAGAGTGCCCTCTATGACCCCGATACGGTGCATTCCACCGGCCGCTGCCTGCCCCATCCCGTCAAGGCGCGGCCCCGGGCCGCCAATTGTCACATCGACTATGCGGCCGACATGAGCATCGCCCTGGCATACTACAACTATCTGGACGACTGGCAGGACGAACACCGCCGGGCCAGCCTGCGCAACGCAAAGCACCTGGAACAGTACCTGCCCGCCATCGAGGCAGCCCACCCGCGGCAGTGCGGGGCCATCCGCACACAGCTGGACGCCCTGGGCAAGCTGGAATCCTCCGGTTGCGAGGATCTGGATGCCCTGTGCGGCTGTTTCGGCACGCTGCTGGGGGATGTGCTGCAATACACGGACGACATGTGGGCGCCGGTTCTTCAGCGTCTGGGCCGCGGGCTGGGCGGGTTCATCTATCTGATGGACGCATACGACGACCTGGAAAAGGATGCCAGAAACGGCAGCTTCAACGCCCTGGCATCGCTGCATGCAAAGCTGGATGCCGACGAGTTCGAGGCCCGCTGTCACGAGCTGTTCACCCAGCAGCTGGGCATCTGCGGCGAGAATTTCCAGCTGCTGCCCATCCTGAAGGATTCACCCGAGGGACAGCTTTTATACAATACCATTTACTCCGGCGTGTGGTGCAAATACACGCTGATCAAAGCACGGCGCGACAAGCGCAGGAAGGCAGAGAATCGACATGCTTGATCCATACAGCGTACTGGGCATTTCTCAGGGCGCCGATGAGGAAACCATCAAGAAGGCGTACCGCCAGAAATGCAAGCAGTATCACCCGGACCTGCACCCCGACGACCCCACCTGTGAGGACAAGTTCAAGGAAGTTCAGGCCGCATACAGCGAGATCATGCGCCAGCGCCAGAACGGCGGCAGTTCCGCTTCCCAGAGCGGCAGCTACGGCGGGTACAGCGGCTACGGTTCCTCCGGCCAGCGCACCTACCGCCAGTCGGGACAGAGTTCCGGATACGAGGATCCTTTCGGATTCGGGTTCGGGTTTGACCCCTTCGGATTCGGGTTCGGATACAGCGGCGGCAGCCAGTACACCGGCCAGACTTCCGGCCGTGACACGCCGGAGATGCAGGCCGCCAACAACTATATCCGCAACGGCTATTACCAGGAGGCCCTCAATGTGCTGGACGGCATCGCCTCCAATGAGCGCGGCGCCCGCTGGCATTACTATGCCGCTCTGGCCTGCGCCGGACTGGGCAACAACATCCGCGCCCAGAACGAGGCCCGCACCGCCGTGAGCATGGAGCCCGGCAACTACGAGTATCAGAACCTGCTGGACCGCCTGCAGAATCCCGGCCGCACCTACCGCACCTATCAGCAGGCTCACACCCAGCCGGGCGGCGGCAACCCTCTGATCCGATTCTGCCTGACGCTGTGGCTGGCGCAGATGTTCTTCTCCCTGCTCAACTGTTGCTGCTGCGGCCGCGGCGGGTACTATTACTGCTGATCCGCTGCCCTTGCAGCCGCACATTTTCCAAAAGAAAAGACCGAAGTCCCTGCCGCATGGCGGGATGGCTTCGGTCTTTTGTTTGTTCATGGTGCAATCAGGGCTGGGCGGTTTCCCCCAGGAGCCGGGCCAGGAGGGGCTCCAGCCGTGCCAGGTTGGCGGTAAACTGCGGCTGGAAATCGTCCCGGAAATCGTAGTCGTAATACAGCGCCCGCAGCAGGCAGCCGCGCACCGCTGTCTTCGGATAGTGCTGTGCCGCTTCCAGGCGCTGCTGCAAAGCAGCGCAGCTGCGCGCCCAGAAAGCATCGATGCCGGCCCTCTCCAGCACACCGGAATCCTCCAGGTAGTCCTGCAGGGTGCGGCCGGGGACCTGTACCCCGCACAGAGGAGGCTGGATATAGTATTCGGTGCGGAAGGTTTCCAGATCGATAGCCTGGCCCAGCGGATAGAGGGCACAGGCCAGGGGCCGGGCCTCATGCACCGCACAGGCCCCGCCGTCCAGGAAAGGGCAATTCCCGCTGCGGCGGGAGGGCGTCAGCAGCAGCCCCGGCAGGGTGCCGGGCGTTTCCCGGCAGAAGGCCTCCGCCACAGTGCGGGGCGGCAGCCGAAGCCGCCGGGCCAGCCGGTAGAGATCCAGACCCGACAGCAGGATATCCCGCCGGGCACGGCAGCATTCTCCGCACCCGGCGCAGACTGCGGGGAACTCCTCCTCCGGGGCAATGCGGGGCAGGGCGTCCAGTTCCGCCGCCTCCGCAAACCGTCCGGGCAGAATGGGAGCCCTCATTTCAGGCTGACCTCGTGCCAGGTCTCCTGCCCCGTCTCAAAGCAGTGCAGTGCCTCAAAGGCGCCTTCCACCATGCTGGCCACATCTTCATCGGTGTAGAAGGCCGTGTGCGGGCTGACGATCACATTGGGGAAGCTGCGCAGCATGGCCAGTTCCCGGTTGGGCAGCACGTCGCCGCTGTGGTTGTAATAGTAAAGGCCGTTCTCGTTCTCGATGACATCCAGGCCGGCGGCGCCTACCTTGCCGCTTTCCAGGGCGTCGATCAAGGCGTCGGAGTCGATGAGGCTGCCCCGCGCTGTGTTGATGATGACGACGCCGTCCTTCATTCCGGCAAAGGCCCGGGCGTTGAGCAGATGATGATTCTCCCCCGTGGCGTTGGTGTGCAGGGTGATGACATCGCTGCGGGCATAGAGTTCCTCGAGAGATACAAACTCGGCCAGTTGGGCGGCCTCGGGGTTCTGGTAGACGTCATAGGCCAGCAGCTTGCAGCCGAATCCGGACAGATGCTTCAGCACCGTGGTGCCGATCCGGCCCGCGCCGATGACGCCCACCGTGCAGCTGGACAGGTCCCGGCCCATCTTGCCCTTGAGGGAGTAGTCCTGCAGCTCGGCCCGCTTGAGAATATGCCCCATGCGGCGGGTGCACATCAGCATGAGCATAATGGCATAGTTGGCAACGCCGTTGGGGGTGTAGCCCACATTGGACACCCGCATGCCGTGTTCCTTGGCGCGGACCCGATCCACATGGTCGTAGCCGATGGAACGGCAGAGCAGGTACCGCACTCCCAGTGCAGCGAAGCGGTCCACCATCTCGGCCCCCATATCACAGGGCGTCATGCAGACGGCGTCACAGCCTTTGGCCAGCTCCACATTGTCCGCTGTGGGGTACTCCGCCGTCCAGGTAAAGTCAATGCCGTACTGCTCGCTGAATTGCTTGCAGTAAGCCAGTTCATCAAACGGGCGCAGAGCGTAAAAACAGATTTTCATACTAGAGATGCTCCTTTTGAAATCATTGGTTTGCTCTTGCAAAATGAACGCGCGTTTGCAACGGATTGTTTCCGCGTGATCCACAGGTGTAAAAAGGACTGTTTTGTGCCGGTCCCGCCGGCTGTTCCCATGGTTTCTCAGGCAAGTGTGCGGAAATCAAAGGTCTTGTCCAGCCATTCCCGGCAGAGGGTGAACCACTTGGCATTGTGGGCATCGGGATGGCGGACTTCCACCGAACAGAGACCCATGCCATGCTCCCCGCTGCCGAACAGGTGCATCTCATAAGGGATGTTCTTTTCCAGCAGCTGTCCGGCCAGCATCAGCGAGTTTTGCACCGGGACGGTATCGTCGGTCACCGTGTGCCACAAAAACACCGGCGGGGTGTCGGGGCGGATCTGCTTTTCCAGGCTGAACTGTTCCTGCAGGGCCGGGTTCCCTCCTGTAATGTTCTGGATGCAGCGTGCATGGCCATACCGTCCCATGGTGATGAGCGGATAGCAGAGGATCATGGCGTCGGGACGGCCAAGAGGCGTATCCTCTCCCAGTGCCTCCCGCACCGGACCGACATCCCAAAGCAGTCCGGTACATGCTGCCAGGTGTCCTCCCGCCGAAAACCCGCACACCGCCACCTGCCCCGGACGGATGCGCAGGGCATCGGCGTTTTTGTGCAGGTATGCCACTGCCCGGGCGGCGTCGATCATCGGCCGCCAGTTGCCGGCATTCTCCCCGGTGGAGTAGGTCAGAACAAAGGCCTGATATCCTGCCGCCAGAAACTGCAGCGCCACCGGATCTCCCTCCCGAACGCTGCAATGCTCATAGGCACCGCCCGGCATGACCAGCACGGCAGGGCGCCGGTTGTAGTCCGGCATGGATTCGGTCACATCCCGGAGGTAGCCCACAATGCTCGCCCCGCCGGGAAATGTCTTGTGTACAATTTCCATGGTGTTCTCCTTTCCCGGGTTACTCCCCGGCCTTCTGTCCGGGCAGCGGATGGCTCTCGATATACTCCCCCATGATATCCGCTGCGATCCGGGCCAGTTCCGGGCAGGGGCGCTTTTTGTAGTACTCCGGCGTGCGCGCCTCGGCAACGGGAGTGCCCTCCGCCTTTTCCAGACCCAGCAGTTCCCGGCAGATAATGCTGTTGCCGCCGTTGCGCTGGGCATAGCGCTTGGCCAGCTCCTGCACCTCGGCATAGAAAGCGCTCTTGTCCTTGGGGTCGGTAAAGCCGTACAGTGCCCCCAGCACCATCACAATGCCCGAAAAGGCTCCGCAAACTTCCCGCATGCGGCCCACACCGCCGCCGAACCCACCGGCCAGGCGCAGCGCCTGCTCCTCCGTCATGCCCATCAGCGGGGCAAAGGGGACCACCACAGCCTGGCTGCAGTTGCAGCCGCGCAGAAACGCTGCGTGGGCCTGATCACCATATTGAGACATCTCTGATGTTCACATCCTTTGATTTCTTTCCCGTTCGGCCAAAACCGCCTGTCTCAAGAATAGCGCAAACGCCGGAATTTGAAAAGGCCCAGCGGCGATTTATTCTGAATAAATTGTGAATCTTTTTCCGATAACAGGGGAAATGCTTGCACTTTATTTATAGGAGTGCTAAAATACACTTAGCACTTAAAGCACGAGAGTGCTAAATCATAAAACAAAGAGGGAATTCTGATTATGGCAATGCGTCAATTCAAGGCTGAGAGCAAAAAGCTCCTTGACCTGATGATCAACTCCATCTATACCAACCGGGAGATCTTCCTCCGGGAACTGATCTCCAACGCCTCTGATGCCTGCGACAAGCTCTATTTCAAGAGCCTGACCGACACCTCCATCGACGTCAAGAAGGAGGACCTGTCCATCCACATCTCTCCTGACAAGGACACCCGCACCCTGACCGTCAGCGATAACGGCATCGGCATGACCAAGGAAGAGTTGGAGAAGAACCTGGGCACCATCGCCCGTTCCGGCAGCATGGACTTCAAGGCCGAAAACAAGAACGAAAACATCGACATCATCGGCCAGTTCGGCGTCGGATTCTACTCCGCCTTCATGGTTGCGTCCAAGGTGACGGTCATCTCCCGCGCCCAGGGCAGCGACGAGGCCTGGAAGTGGGAATCCAAGGGTGTGGAAGGATACACCCTGACTGAAGCCGAGAAGGATACCCCCGGCACCGATATCATCATGGTGCTGAAGGACGATACCGACAACGACAATTACAGCCAGTATCTGGAAGAGTACACCCTGGTGGATCTCATCAAGAAGTACAGCGATTACATCCGCTACCCCATCACCATGTACCGTCAGAAGACCCGCCAGAAGCCCAAGCCGGAGGATGCCGGGGAGGACTACAAACCCGAGTACGAGACCTACACCGAGCTGGAGACCATCAACAGCATGGTTCCCATCTGGAAGCGGGACAAGAAGGATGTATCGGAAAAGGACTACAACGAGTTCTACAAATCACGCTTCAATGATTACAGTGATCCCCTTCGGGTCATCACCAGCCGCACCGAGGGCACCGCGACCTACACCGCCCTGCTCTTCATCCCCGGACGCACGCCCTACGACTACTACACCAAGGAGTACGAGAAGGGCCTGGCCCTCTATGCTTCCGGCGTGCTGATCATGGACAAATGTGCCGACCTGCTGCCTGACTACTTCAGCTTTGTCAAGGGCGTGGTGGACAGCGAGGACCTGAGCCTCAACATCAGCCGTGAGACGCTGCAGAAAGACAGCCAGCTCAAGCTGATGCACAACTCCCTGGAGAAGAAGATCAAGAACGAACTGCATGCCATGCTGGTCAACGACCGTGAAAAGTACGAGACCTTCTGGAAGTCCTTTGGCCGTCAGATCAAGTTCGGTGTCTACGGAGACTACGGCATGCACAAGGATCTGCTGGCCGACCTGCTGATGTTCTGGTCCGCCAAGGAGCAGAAGTACGTCACCCTCGATGAGTACATCGAAAAGATGCCCGAAGACCAGAAGTGCATCTACTTTGCCGCCGGCGACGAGACCGACCGTCTGGCCAAGCTGCCCAACGCCCAGCTGGTACGGAGCAAGGGTTACGATCTGCTGCTCTGCCCCGAGGACGTGGATGAATTCT
>CALXHO010000049.1 GCA_944388125.1 uncultured Gemmiger sp.
GAAACATCCAGCGTGTGCGGGAGGTACAGCGGGAAATCCATGACTACTATGCGGCGGATGCCTCCAAATACGATGCCGGGCGCAAATTGAAGATCCGGCGCATCTACGACCTGATTCCCTCCAACATGGAAAACAAGAAGAAACGGGTGGTGGCCCAGCAGATCGAGAACAAACGGGGCAAAACCTTTGGCGACTACCAGGACGAGTTCGAGTATCTGATCAGTGCCGGTATTGCGCTGAATGTGCAGGCGGTGTCCAACCCGCATTTCCCGTTGGCGGAAACAGAGGGCAAGAACCTGCTTAAGCTGTACCTGAACGATGTGGGGATTCTGTCGGCCTTATTATACGGCAACAACATTCGCGCCATTTTGGAGGATGTGCGCTCGATCAATTTGGGGTCTGTCTATGAAACGGTGGTGGCCAGCGAATTGGCAGCCCACGGATACAAACTGTTTTATTATGACAACCGCACCAAAGGTGAGGTGGATTACCTGATCGACGATTACAACAGCCTGTCGGTCGTGCCCATCGAGGTAAAATCCGGCAAGGATTATACGGTGCACAGCGCGCTGAATCACTTCGTGAACAATGCGGAATACCACATTCAAACGGCGTTTGTTCTTTCCAACGCAAGAGAGATCACGGCAAAGGGAAAGATCACCTATCTGCCCATTTACGACATCATGTTTTTTGAAAACCAGCCGGCAGAGGAAAACACATACCTGATTCCATAACCTTGAGAGATCGACAGCGAGAGGGCTTGCGGAAGCGAAAAACGCAGGTCCTCTCGCTGTGTCATACATCAGATACCTGCCCGTAACTCCGATCGTGAAATGATGGACATGGGTTCAAAATCTTCATGGCGATCAATGAGAACGGCCTGCCCCACACGCCACCCCCGGCGTTGGAGCAGGCCGCCCTGCTATTCATTTGCGCTTTTTACAATTCCTGCATCTCCCGTACCATCTGGTTGTGCTTCCGGCTTTTGCGGCAGATGTTGTTGTAGTCGTCCGAACACAGGAAGTCCAGCAGCCAGGCCTTGGGCACCCGGAAGGTGGGCGTTTTCATGATTGGCTTGAGGCGCCCCTCGGTGCACCAGCGGCTGACCGTGTGGCGGTTGTAGCCGGTGATGTCGCAGATCTGCTGCAAGGTCAGCACATCGGGGGCTTTGGCCAACTGTTTGGCCAGGCGGCTGCGCAGCTTTTGGCGGCGGGGGCCGGTTAGGTCCAGGCGGCGGACTAGGGCGTTTTCCGGAGGCTTGTGGTGTGGATAGTTTTTGTACCAGCCGCTGGGCGGTGTGTAGCGGGCCGGGTCGGCGGCGCGGCGGCGCAGGTAGTCGGCCACATCGGCTTTGGCGATCTGGTAGCAGCGGGTGCGCTTGCCGGTGTTGCTGCAGGGCACCAGGCCGCTCTGCAGCAGGTAGATGGACGTCCGGGTGCCGATGTGGCAGGCTTTGCGGAAATCGGTGCGGGACATGGGGGTCGGGACTTCTCCTCTTTTTCTGCTTTCCGTGGGAAATAAAGTGCAAGTTTCCTTGCGCGGGAGGCCCCCGCGACGGTATAATAGGAATGCCATCGTTTCCTGAAAAAAGGAGGGAGCATCATGAATTTTGTTCGTCTCAACGAGGGTCTGTACCAGCAGGCCGGGGGCTGGGAGAAGTTTTCCCTGGGAGAATCCGCTCCCGACGATTCCCAGGACCTCCTTGACCTGCTGGAGGAGGCCGCTCCCCAGGGCCTTCCGCCGGAGGAGGACGACCGCCCCGGACGCCGTGCCATCCTGATCCAGGCAGTGCGCCGGGGCAAATCCCCGGGCGACACCCAGGAGGCCCTCAGCAAGGCCGGTTTGCCCCAGCTATACTCCCGCAATCTGCAGGACGCATCGGTATTGTTTGTGCTGAAACTCTGCCCCGTCCTCAAGGAGCTGCTGGACCTCAAGGGAGAGGAGGGGCAGGACTTCCGCCTGGCCCTGCTGGACAAGCTGCAGACGGCCTCCCGCGACTGGCTGGCGTCTGGCGCCGCAGCCCCGGCCCCCGGGGACCCGGAGTGGAAACAGTGGGCCGCCGCGGGCCGTCTGGCCGCTGCGGTGAAAGCCGACAACTGCCGGTTTCAGGACCTGGCCGACTACGCGGATGCCGTATTTGACAGCGAGCCGGACGGCAGCCTGCTGACCCGGAACGTCACCGGCCAGGTCAGCCGGAACATGGCCCAGGCGGTGGAGGCCTGCCAGAAGGACCTTCGCAAGTTGGAGCACGGCAGCAGCCAGGCTGCCGCGGACTGCGTGCTGTCCTGGTGGAAAGGATTCCTGAAAGACGCCGGGCCGGATTTCACCCGCTGCCAGCGCAACGCTCTGAATTATCTGGTGCGGGCGCTGGTGCGGACGCTGGATCCGGTGATCGACTCGCTGGCGCATCTGAGCTGGGAGCTGCATCCCCAGAATGCCAAGGAGACCTTTGCTATGCGGATGCGGCGTGCCCATACCCGGCTCAACGACCATCCCTGCAACGGCTGGACCTACTACGAGTTATTGTCCCGTCTCTTTACCGGGGATCGGGACGAGGATGCCCTGGCGAAGGCGCTGAAGGAAGGCATGAACAACTCCCCCAAGAAAGACGACAGCGAGGAAACCGCTCCCAAACCGGAGCCCACCCCTGACGCCGGGGCTGCCGAGTTCAACCAGGACCCCATCCCCGTCGCCAAGGCTGCCGAGTTCAAGACGGCGCTCAAAAAGGTAAGGCCCAGGTATGAGATCCCCTCTGATCTTCCCCTGGCTCTGCGCCCGCTGTTTCTTTTTTCCAGCCCTGTGACCAAAGAGCTGTACCGCCGGGACAATCCCAACCGGGATGCGCTGCGCATGGCCCGGGCGACCTGGGCCTCCCAGCCCCTGTCCCGGACGGGGCTGGCCCAGCTGCTGTTTCTGTTCTTCGGCCCGCTGGAGAAGGATACCCTGCGGGAGACGGGCGCCTTTCTCTTCCGCGTGCTGAAGGGGGAGGCCGACTTGCCGCGGGAGGCGTTTCTGCTCTTGATGCTGGCCGCCGAGAGTGTGGCGTTTTCCCGCTGGCCCGACCGGGAGACCCTGGCCCAGCGGTTGAACAATCCCGGCTCCAGTCTGGAGGATCTTCTCTTCCGCTGCGGCTACGGCCCCCTGGACCCGGGCTGCCTCTTTGACGGGGCGGTGATCGCGGTGCTGGGCTGCGGCTGCGAGCCGGAGGCGCGCCCCGCCCTGCTGCGCAAGACCGCCGCTCTGTCCGCGGCAGCCATCCAGGCCCTGCGCACCGGGGACTGTGACGACATGCTCTGCAAGCTGGCCGACGATGCGGAGGACTTTGAGGGCCAGAGCGGCCTGGAGAAAGCCTTTGAACAGCTGGAAAAAGGGCGGAACGCAGCCCTCTTCATCTATCGTTAAAAAACACAGAAAAAGGCGGGGAACCCCGGGTCCGGGGTTCCCCGCCCTTTTTCATGCTGCCTCACTGGACAAGAAGTTCTCCCTCCGGCCCCGGCCGCCAGGGCAGGGCGTCTGCCGCCACGCAGCGGCCGTGGAGAAACCGGGAGGCCCGGGGCAGCAGCCATTGCCGCCCGCCGCCGGGCAGCGCCAGACGCAGGGCGTCCTGTGCCGGGAGATACTCGGCGCAGCCCCCCACCAGGCCAAGAATGCCCAGGTCCAGGCCCCTCTCGCTGAGCGGGGGATGGTCCATGGTCACAAGCACCTGGCCGGCCCGCAGGATGCGGCTGCCTTTTTCCAGGCGGAGCGGAGGGCAGAAGGGGGCGTAGCGGGGAGCGGCGCAGGGGGTCCAGCGGTGGTTCTGCTGAAAGCCCCGCGCGCTCAGCCGCGTCATGGTATGGGGGGTGGAGCCGTTCAAGCCGAAGGTGAAATCCGCCATACTGCCGTCCGCAAATCCGTTCCAGGCGTGGTCGTCCCAGCGGGTGCCGCTCCAGCCCTCCCCCTTCACATACCTGCACCCCATTCCCAGAAACCCCGCCACAGCCACAGCCAGGGCGGCAATGGCCTGACAGCACGCGCCGCCCTCCCGGTAAAGGGTGCCCATCTCATGGCTGTGCGGGCCGGTGTTCTGGTAGCGGAATCGGCTGCTCACATAGTCCTGAAAGACTCTTGTGAAGGTGCGGGGATCGGGAGATTGCCCCAGGCGGGGGCGCAGCCGCAGGGCGGCCTCCGCCGCCAGGGAGAGGGCCCCGTTTGCCTGGCTGGGGGTGGTGAGGAATTCGTTGGTCACCTGCACCACCCCGGTGGACGTCCAGGGATGGAGCTTGCCCTGCACGGCATAGGCATGCAGCTGGGAGAAGGGAAATGCGCCGTCGTCGATGGTCTGCCCCACCAGGCGGTTCAGCTCCTGGGGGGAGAGCCGGATGCCGGCCAGCCGGATCTCGTACCGGGGGGAGAAGCTCTGCTGACCCAGCCAGACGGCCTCCTGCAGCCCCTGCTCCCCACGGGCACGGAACCGCAGCATTTTACTCACCGCCTTCCCCGCCGTTGTGCTGTTGCCAGATGTTCAGCCACACCTCTATCTTCCCCCGTGCCCGGGCACTGATGCCCTGAAGGGACTGGGCGCTGAGCCGGGGCAGCCGCCGGCCATGGCCATAGACCAGGTCTTCGTAGTTGTCGCCGCTCCGGTTGGCCAGCCACCAGAGAAAATCATTGTACTGTGTATAGCGCCCGATGATCCGCCATTCCAGATTGTGGGCATCCAGGTAGAGAATGCGGCTTTCCTGCGCCTCGTCGGTGCGGTCCAGGGCGAAGAGCCCGCCGCTGTTGTCTGCGGCTATGACAAGGATCTTCGCTTTTTCCACTCCGGGGGGATTCATGTCCATGAGGGAGACACAGTCCTTTGACCCTCCGCCGAATACGAGGACACAGCCGTCGGCTGCGAGGACACCCCCGCACAAGGCAGCCAGCCGGACCGGGTCTGCGTTTGTCTCCAGCCCGCACCGGATCATCAAGGCGCCGAGTTCCCGGCTGGGGTTGCCCCCCGCCGGGAGAACGGCGGCCCCATGGCGGTTCTCATGAAATAAATATCTTAAATTCTCCAGGCGGATCATAGTTTTCCTCCTTTGATCAGATCACGCGGACGCAGACGCGGGTGCCGTCGGGCAGGCCTCTCAGCTGCCAGCTCAAAGTGCCGCCTGCGCTGCGGTTGTCCCGGCTGTCCACCGGGTAGACGGTGGCTCCACTGCCTTCCAAGAACACGGCAGCGGGCCACTCATCCCGGTCCACGCCCTGGCGGGCCGGGCGGCCTCTCAGGTTCTGGGCCCGGCGGGCGTCCCTGCCCTGGCGGTCGACGGTAAATGTTTGGGGCAGGCCCTGGGCCATGGCCGCCCGAATGTGTTCCGCGGACTGGGGGCAGCGGCGGCTGTCGATGACGACTGTCCACTCTTCCATGACAGCAGCCGTCCCGCCCTTTCCGGCCGCCTCCCGGCGGGCGACCGAGGAGATCTTTTCGAGATACAGCCCGCACTCGCTTGCACCTTCCTCCACCAGGGAGTCGGTCATGGCCGCCGCCTGGCGGTAGGCTGTCCAGGGCGCTTGTTTCAGCAGGAGATACTGGCCCAGGAGGTTTCTGAGACCTTCCAGCCGCCGGCTTTCTCTCGCATATTCCTCGCTGTCCTCCTCAAGGTCCTGAAGCCTCCGGCAGCTATCACGGATCTCCCGCTCCACCGCCGCCGCCTGTTGGCCGAGCATGAAGTTCAGCTGAACCGTGACATCCCGGATTTCCTCCCGGTAGGCCTCCAGCAGGCTCATGGCACGGTCAATGGCCGGGGCCTCCACTCGGTAATCCGCCATGATCAGATTGCCTCCAGTTTGCTCACCAGCCGGGCGATGTAGTCGGCGCTGTTATCGAGATGCGTGATCTGTGCACGGGCCATGGACACATAACTTTCGATGCTCGACTTGAGGGCGTCATACTGGGGGTCGCACCAGTTGCCGTTCTGCAGCTCCGTTGCCGTCATCAGACGGCTGTACAGCTCTTCGATCTCAGCTGCAGTGCTTACCAGAAAACTTTGATACTGCCTCAAAGTGGCGACGTCATAAACTACGACCTTCTGTCCTGCCATTTTTCATACCTCCATCATTTGTTGCATCGTGCGGTTCATGAGCAGACAAAGGTCCTCGGCGCAGCGGGACAGGACCTGGGACTGCTCCAGGAGGGGCCCGATGTACTTTTCGTGGATCTCATTGCTCTTTTTGTCATTCCAGTACGGGCTGAGGCTTTCCCACCCCCTCTCCAGCCCGGCGGCGGCCTGGGTCAGACGGTCTTCCAGCATGGGTCATTCCTCCTTTGCATCGTCCTTTTTCGGGTCAGCCTGCACCGGGTCCCCCTCCACGCCGAAGGTGCGAAGTTGCAAGGGGCCGGTGAACAGGCTGCGGCTGGGCTCGTGGGTCACTGTGGTATTACACCACAGATTATACCGCTTGATATCGTTCAAAAGCCGGGGCTGGTAATCCGGGTTTTCCAGCTGGAGCAGATCCAGAGCAACACGGACGCCGATCAGCGTCAGCATGGTGATGTCCGTGAAGATGGCCGGCTCGTACTGTACCAACTCCATTTCCTCTTTCTGGCCGACGTAGTAATCGTGACTGGGGTCCCGCTCTGCAGGGGCCTCGGCGATCAGTTTGCCGAAAACATCTCCGTAGGTACGCTGGTTTTTCCCGGGTTGCCAGTAGAACACCTCAGCGATGGCAGCCCGGCTGAATGCGCCCACCGCCACATAGGGAATGTTATGGCGGGCGGCCAGCTCGTTGGCCTGGGCATTGGCGGCCCGAGAGTCGGCGGAGGCAAAGACAAGGCCATCTTTCAGGTCGAGCTGATCGAGCTGATCTGCTGCCTCAGCCAGGGTGCAGGGGAAAGTCCGGATTTTGATTTTTGGGTTGATCACCTTGATTTTATCGGCCAGGGCGTGGACTTTAAATTTTCCCAAGTAAGTCATGTCTAACTCGTGACGGGCGATGTTGTGGGGCTTGAGGACATCGCTGTCCACCAGCACCAGCTCACCCACCCCCGCGCGGGCGAGGTAGCAGGCGGCGGTGCCCCCCACGCTGCCGCACCCCACAAGCACAGCCGTCTTGTTTTTCAGCGTCTTCACATCGCAGATGCCGCGGTTGCGGCTGAAGATGGTCTCCTCCGGCTCAAAGACGATGGTATTTGCGGTGGGATAGCCCTCGGCGCAGCGGCTGAGGGCGAGATTTTGGCCGTCCAGGAAGGACGCGACAAACTCGTACCCTTCCAGGCAGACATCACTGTGGATCAGGGCCTGGTAGCAGCCGGATGGCACCACCAGAGCCGCGGTGTTGTAAATAGAGGGAAGGACGGTTCCGGGAACATCCGCGCGGGAGAAGTAGTAGAAATAGCCTGTTTCCTGGCAGCCGACCCCCGCAATTTCCCCGGCAGGGAAGGGTGCCTGCACCAGCTCGGCAGCGATGCCGACCGTGTCCGGCGTTCCGGCGGGGGGAAGGCCGGGATCAGTCCCGGCGCCCTCCTCCTCCGCGTCGATGTGGGGAGCGGCGGCCAGCAGCTCCTCCATGTTGAAGTTGAAGGAGACGGAGGGCTGGAGCGGCGATGCCTGCGATGCGGGTTCCTCCTCCCACGGTAGCAGACAGCGGATCGCTGCTTGCAGGGACCCCAGTTCCTGGGCCAGTTTGTTGAGCTGCGTCCGGGTGATCGTTGTCTTTTTCATGATTTTCTTCCTCTCCTTCCTGTTGTTTCGGTTGCGCCGGGCGGGCGGTGTATTTGCGGATGATCTCCTCCGCAGGGATGAGCAGCTGTCCGGCGGTCTCCTCCACCGTCACGGGGATGAGATGGTAGACCATCTCCTTGGTATCCACAAAGTAGCCGGTGACCCGGGGTGCCCCCCCGTCCAAAGTGATGAGCAGGGAAAGGACCTGACCGTTGAGCACTTTTCCGAACTGCTCATGCGCAACAGCATCTACTCCGGAAAATCGATCGAATGAGGCGGGATGGCGGTGCCACAGGCCGAGAAGTCCGGCTTTTTGTCCCATCAATTCCGTTATAACGCCGAAAACATAATTCTGGAACTCTTCGTTATACTTCAGCATGACGGGCGATGCCTGGCTGCGGGGCCCGGACGGGAGGGCCACCGTCACATGGACGGTTGTCCCGTCCCGGTAGCCAAGCAGAGCGCCGCCTGTCTCGTTGGGATTGTTTAAGTAGGACTGGGATATCATGAGGGCCCACGCCAGGGGCGACAGCACCACCCCGGTACAGTGGGGGTGGGGGTCCTTCGTGTAACGGAAATTCTTTTCCATTTTTGTCCTCCTCAAAAAAAAAAAGAAAAAAAAGCCCTAAATCACGCCCTCTTTCTCAAAATCCGCCCAAATTTTGGGGTCCCGGATGGCGGCTTCATACGCGACCAGATAGCGGTAGGCGTAACGCACAGCCGTGGCTGCTGTGGTGATTCCCTCATTCAGGTCTGTGCCCACTTTGTTTTTGTCGGAAGTACACAGGTACAGTATTCCTCCATAAGCTACCAAATGGGGGACCCGCTTACATTTGATCCAGGGAATTCTGCCGATCTCCCGCTTCATATCCTCGATGGTCGGTCCCGGAGAAACCGGCAGCGCGTGAACGGAACCCCCCCACATTCTCTTCGGATGCTCCTTATCGTAAAGCATCTCCAGGTGATAGGTCCGGGGGGCGATGCCATGCCCGATGTTGGGTCTGAGTGTCACCTTCCAGTAGAGCTGCCCGTTCGGCCTCACATAAGGGCTCACCGGACGGCCGAGAAGCTGGCGCATAGCCAGGACTTCTGCCGCCAGCAGCTGCGGATTTCTTTCGTACCAAGTGCCGGCCGTCGGCGCACCGCAGATGGCCGGAGGGATGACAGGACTCTGGGGTTCTTCAACGAAGTCCCCCAAATAATCAAAAGGGGATTTTACCACCTCCTCCCCCTCCGCCTCGTCCTCACCGCCGACGACCGTGCCCGGGATGCGGGGACGGTTGTCAGCCTTCGGCTTTTCACCATCGCCTTCCTCCCCAAGAGTGCCGTCATTTTTGAGGACGAGGTCTTTGCCCCCCTTCAGCATTTCGTGGAGGTCGTCCAGGTGCATGATGGGGTCCCCTGACAGAGTGGTGCCCGGAATCATATTCAGGGGCTTTTCCTCCTTTTCCGGGGCTGCGGGGGTGTCTTCCACCGGCGTCCAGTCCACATCAATGGGTTTGCTTTCGCTGGGGCGATAGCTATTGTTCAACAGATCATCCACGGTGTTATAGTTATAGTAGTTGTTGCCTTTCATTTTCCTTACCTCCTGTTGATTTGTGTGGGTGTTTGTTTTCTGTGTCTATACTGTACGATGCGCCCCCCGCCCCCTGGAGAGAGGAAATCCGCTCTTTTTGATTTGCTTTCAATTTATTTTTCTGTTGAATTTATTGTTTTTGACGCTTTTGTTTTTCTTCCGCCTCTGATCTTTCAGATTTCCCCGGGGCTGGGCCGGGGCGTCCCCTGGCGGGAGGCTGCCACCTCCCGCCAGGTGCGGCGCAGCGCCTCCACCGGCTCCGTTTCCTCCCAGGTGAACAGTTCCAGAAAGGACATGGGCGCTCCCCGCCACACCGGGAAGGGGCTGTCCGCCAGAACCACCCGCAGGTGGGGCGGTTCGGCCTGGGCCTTCCACCAGATCACCTCCCCCGGCGTGAAGCCGTTTTCCTCCGCCTGCAGGCAGGCCAGCTGCACCGGGACGCCCAGAGGGATCTGCCGGCTCAGGGCCCCCTCCACCAGGAGGGGGCATCCCAGCCAGCGCCGATCCTCGCAGTCCAGGACCTCGAAGGCATGGTCCCCATCAAAGATCCCTGCCACATATTCGGGCAGACGCCCGGGCGTGGGGGAGGAACCCTGGTAAAAACGGAAATGGACCTCTTTCATGGTCTTACACTCCTTTCCTGTATTTGTAGAGGATGACTTTCCCGAACTTGCCGGTGTCGGCGTTATAGTAGTAGGCGTGGTAGGCGTTGCTGCGGGGGATCTCGAAGGGATTGCCCTGGGTGCGCAGACCCTCAGGCAGGGCGATCTGCTGGGTGTCCTGCTGCTCTCCCACGGAAACCACACGGCAGCCAAACTCGCTCATGGCGTAGGGCAGATTGTTGCGCAGCGTCCTGGCCTTGCGCTCCACCAATACCTGGAACCATCCGGCGTCGCCTTCCAGCGCCTTGCGCAGCAGGTCGGCTCCCGGCTTGGAATGCAGGCTGCCCAGGGACTGGATGAACGCCTCGTTTTTCCCCAGGTTGACAAACAGGTCCAGACACCGGGCGCTCCCCTGCTGCAGCTGGCGGGTCAGCTCCGCCGTGATCTCCCCGGCGGTCAGGTGGAAGTTTGCCTGGGAGAAGCCCAGCTTCCGCAGGCCTGCGATCACCGGGTCGGCTTCCCCGCCAAAGACGTGGATTTCCACCCCGACCAGGGTGGCGCAGGCCATGGCCGACGCGCACACCGACACCGCAGCACGGCTGTCGGGGCCGAGGCAGAGCAGACGGCGGCAGCCTTCCAGGCGAAGGCTCACCTCCCGGTCGTCGAGGAAAACGTCCTCCATCCCGGGGACAGCGCGGTCCACCTCAAGGCAGGGGGAGGACCCCAGGCGCAGGCGGTCGGGCAGCGGGCTGGGGGCAGGCAGGGAGCCTGCGCCCGCCTGGAGCAGCGCCGGATGTCCGACGCCGCGCTCGGCCCGCAGACGGCCCAGCACCCGCGAAATATCATCCCCCGTGGGATAGAAGACCTGCACCTGACGGTTGGCGCGCTGGGTCTGGCCGCCCTCGGCATTGAAAATGGCGTGGCCGGGTTCCAGCAGGGCGGCCTGGGGCACGGCGGTGTTTTCCCGGCCGGTGTCCGACGCCCGGTCGGCAAAGAGGTGGCGGGCGGCACTCTGGGGGGATTTCAGCAGGATGCGGGTGGTGAAATAGTCTTTCAGCCCGGGGGTAAAGCTGTTGCGGGCCGAATCGCTCAGGGCGCGCTGGCTGAACATGGCAATGTGAATGCCATAGGTACGGCCCTTGCGCACCAGTTCGCTGAGCAGCGCCGCCGTCTCTGCCGTGCCCTCAAAAATGGACTGGTACTCATCGATCAGGATCAGGATGCGGGGCAGTTCCGGGGAGAGGACCCCCGACTCTCTCTGGACCTGCCGGTACTCCTCATATTTGCGGAGAGCCTTGCCGGAGGCGCTTTCCAGGTGGGAGAAGGCCTGCTGGCGGCGCGCCAGTTCGGCCACATACCGCCGCAGAAAGCTCGCCATGACGTCGGGGTCCTCGTCGTCGATGACCGCCAGGACGCCGGGGCAGCCTCCCAGCCCGTAGCGGTTGAACTCCGATCCGTGTTTGAAGTCGGCCAGAGCCACCACCAGCTGGCTGGGGGCATAGCGGGTCAGCGCGCCCAGCACCATGGTATGGGCAAGGCTGGTCTTGCCGCTGTCCACATCGCCGATGCCCAGGGCGTAGGGCTTGCGCTCGGTGAAATCCAGAAAGACGGCGTTGCCCTCCGGGTCCAGGCCCACGGGGATGTGCAGCCCCTGGGTGGAGTCGGCCTGTCCCCACCGGGCGGGCAGGTAGCGGGGCAGCGGGAGAATGCGGGCGGCCTCCTGTTCGGCGGCCAGCTTGCTCACCAGCGCCCGGGCTTTGTCCGCCTGGAAGGCGGGCAGCTCCAGCTTCACCATGGGATGGATGCAGATTTCCTCCCCCTCCGCGCGCAGCACCCGGCAGTTCTGGAAGAAGGCCTGGACCAGCCCCTGCTGTTCCCGCCTTTCCAGCTGGCAGCTGCCTCCCACGGCGGCGATCACATACACGCCGCAGGAACGGCCGTTTTTGACGATGCTGATCCACCGCTCCGCGTCATGGTCGGGAAGGTTGTCGGTGAGATTGTCCACGAAAAGATAGTGCTCCGCCCCGGTCGGCCCGCTGCCGGCCATTTCGGCCAGAGTTTCCCGGGCAAAGCGGTCGGCGTCCTCGCGGGTACGGAGGATCTGCAGCTTGTCCAGATGGGGCGCAAAGGGAAGCAGGTCGCTGTACAGATAGCCGGTGCCCTCCACGTCCAGGATGGTGACCCGGACCCGGGGCCGGGCCAGCAGGTCCAGAGCCAGGGCGGAAAAGGCCCCGGCCAGGCTCTCCTTGCCCTTTTTCACAAAGATCAGGTTGCTCACCAGCT
Source organism: uncultured Gemmiger sp. (assembly GCA_944388125.1). GTDB lineage: Bacteria > Bacillota > Clostridia > Oscillospirales > Ruminococcaceae > Gemmiger. The sequence continues at coordinate 12,147 of CALXHO010000049.1, forward strand.
TGGCCGCGCTGACAGGGAAACGGATGGGCAGGCCCAGCGCCGCAGCCCGGGGCGGGAGGCAGGCCGTTCCCAGGAGGATGCCGTCCTGCCCGCCGCACAGTCCCTCCCCACGCAGCCGGGCCATGCCCTGGCGGCATTTTTCCGTCACCAGCCGGCGGCTGTCCTCCGCCACCCGGGTGGCGTATGCCAGTTCCCTGTCCCGAGTGCCCTCTACCGCATGGCGGGCCGTCTGATTGGACAGGCTCAGGCTGCGGCGTTTTTCCTCGCACAGCGCCCGGATGCGCTTTTCCCCCTGGCGGATGTTTTCCCGCAGGCGGATGAGGCAGAGATAGTTCTTTTTGCGGAAGGGGGGAACGACCTTCCCCACCGCTCCGGCCATTTCCTTGGGGATCAGCCCGGCCTCCAGGCGGGCGACCTCCTCCCCCACCTGCCGGAGGGCCTCCTCCATCGCCCGCAGGGTCTGGTCAAAGCCCAGGGCGGCATACTGTTTTGCCGCTTCGGCCGTTTCGGCCCCATCGGGGCGGACCTGGCGGCGCATGTGGTTCAGGCGGGGGTCCTTCACATTGTCCAGGAAGTCGTCGGCGGACCTGGCAATGTCCCCGGCCCGCCGGGCATAGGCCTGGAGAAGGTCATTCATATGATTGGCCTTGCCGTTGACCCGTTCCATCCGCTCTTTGTACTCCTGGCGGGCCTGGGAACGGGATTCCTCCTCCATTTTCTGAATGAGGGCCCGGGTCTTGCCGTCGGTGTCCAGATTCTGGCCCGCCCGGGTCAGTGCGGTCAGGACTTCGTGAACGGTTGCTTTCATAGCGATTCCCCTTTTTTCGATTTGGGACGGACGTCAGCCCGTCAGCATTTCCCAGATGAACTTCAGGATATTCCAGACGATCACCACCGTGATGACGACCGCAGCCACCGGGGGCAAAACGATCAGCAGAAAGACGGTGAGGGTGAGGGAGAAGATGCAGGTGATCCCCGCCCACAAATAGGCGTGAAGATTGTAGTTGTTGAGATCCGCCGCCGAGATTCCGTAGCACAGGGTGGGGATCACGCCCCCGGCCACCAGGGCGAAGGGGGAAATGGTGCTCATCAGATTGCGGAGCAGGCCGGTCAGGTTTTCCGCCTCCACCATGGTGAAGAGGGTGTCCCGGAACATGAAGTAGACGCCGGCGCTCAGCAGAGCCGCCCCGCCCAGGGTGAGGAACCAGTACCAGAACTTGCGCTGCCAGCTGACGGTGTGGACCGGCAGGGTAGCCTGGGGGCGCGTCCGATGGGGTGCGGGCTGGGCCGCCTGGGGGCGGGGCTGAGCCGCCTGAGGCCGGGGCTGCGTTGCCTGGGGCCGGGGCTGTCCGAAGAGGGACAGGTCGTCCAGGCAGATGCCCTCGCCCGGGTCATGGTCATAGATCCGGCCGTCCCTTCCCAAATATCTTGCCATGTTCTTCCCCTCCCTTTCGATTTGATTCCATCTTTACTAATGCACGTCTTCCCCGGAGCGTTGCGGGAGAAAATCCTTGAAAATCCCATAACCCGTACTTATTTTTTCTTCTTTTTGTGGCCCAGGCAACAAAAAAGCAGGTCCCCGGCATACTGCCGGGGACCTGCCCTGCGGGAATCTTCTGTTACCGGCACCCGCCGATGTCGCAGGCGCGGTGTTCCACGATCTCCTCCTCCCGCACCGGCGGCTGGCCGATCCAGGCCAGGGCCTCGTCCAGGTCAAAGGTCTTGGCGCCGTCCTCCCGCACAAACAGCGGAATGCCGATGCCTCCTTTCTCCCGCTGGGGTGCGAACAGGGGGTCATGGTCCCGGATGGCCAGGAACTCTTTCAGGTTGGCGGTATTCTCGGTGATGTCCACATAGTCGGCGGCAAAGCCCCGGCTTTTCTGGATGGCGCGGTAGTTGCGGCAGTCGATGCAGATGGGGGTCCCGTATACTTTCATGGTTTCATTCTCCTTTTTCTGTGGTGGATTCCTCCGGTTTCGGGGCGCGGCCGGGCAGCTGGGCGGGGTCCAGCAGATGGGTCACCCGGTATTCCCGGGGGGAGATGCCGTGGACGTTCTTGAACGCCCGGGAAAAATGCAGCTGGTTGGCATAGCCCACCTGGGCCGCGATCTCCCCGATGGTGCTGCGCGTCTCCTTGAGCAGCTGGGCCGCCCGGGCCATGCGGTAGTGCAGCAGATAGGCCTGGGGGCTCTCCCCCACCGCGTCCCGGAACACCTTGCCGAAGTAACTGCGGTTGAGGCCGCACTCGGCGGCCACCTCCTCGATGGAGATGTCCCGCTGGTAGTTCCGCTCAATGAAGGTCAGCGCCTCCCGGATGTAAAAGTCCCGCAGGCGGCGCTCGCTGTTGTGGCGGCGGTCCGCCGACGACTGCACCAGCTGGTCCAGAAACAGAAACCCGTGGGCGATCAGATGCACCGGGCTGGCGTCGCTGTGGTTGACAATGTACATCATCTCGTTTTCCAGCTGGCGGCCCGCCTCGGCGTTCCAGGCGGTGTACACCGGCTTGCGGCTGCTGATGCCCGCCAGGTTCAGGCTCTCGTGGGCGCGCAGGCCGTCAAATTCCAGCCAGGTGTATTCCCAGGGGTCCTCCTCGTCGGCACAGTAGGTGGTGATCTGCCCCGGCACGATGAGAAAGCCGTGGCGGGGGGTGATCTCGTACACCTTCTCGTTGGCGTACAGCTTGCCCCGCCCTGAGATCACATAGTGAAACAGATAATGGTTGCGGGCATAGGGCCCGTAGGATTGGCCGGGGTCGTTGCGCTCCCACCCGAACTGGTAGAGGTTGAGGTCGATGAACCGCTCGTCCCGGAAAACGTGAAACTTGAATTTGCGTTCTTCCCTGTGTTCCTGCTCCATATTTGCACCTCCTTCCTGTATTATATACCAAAATGCGTTGTGAGTTCAATAAAAATGGAAGTTTTGAGTGAAATTGGTATCTAAAAAGCGGCATTGCGGTATTTATTGAGGGCTTGTCAAATTGTATAATGATCGTGCAATTTGAGGTTCGAAATTGTGCAGTGTGCACAATGCACAATTTCAGCGGCTTTTTTCCGTCACTTTGACGGAAGGGCGGCCCTCACCCCTTTTGTCAACACGGCCGACATGACAAACCCGAACGATTGTACCCGAATCAAAGGAGACTGATCATGAAAAAGTTGCATCGTATTGCCACCGGCGCGCTTGCGGCGTTGATGGCAGCCGGACTGGCCGGCTGCGCCGGGGCCGACGACGGCACCGTCAACCTGACCTTTCAGATCTGGGACGTTGCGCAGCGCGACGGCATGCAGGCCATGTGTGATGCCTACACTGCCGAGCATCCCAACGTCCACATCGAGGTCCAGGTCACCAGCTGGGACGAGTACTGGACCAAGCTGGAAGCGGCGGCCATGTCCAACCAGATGCCCGACATCTTCTGGATGCACACCAACGAGATCCTGAAGTATGCCGACTACGGCATGCTGGCCGACTGCTCGGACATTGTGGAGACCGAGCATTTCTCCGACATTTCCCTGGCCAACGCCAGCGGGTCGGACGGCAAGCTCTACGCCGTGCCCAAGGACAAGGACACGGTAGGCCTTGTGTACAACAAGGAAATGTTTGATGAGGCGGGGGTCGCCTACCCCGACGAGAACTGGACCTGGGACGACCTGGTGGATGCCTCCCAGAAGATCTACGACGCCACCGGCAACTACGGCTACATGGCCTACGGCGACGACCAGCTGGGTTACTGGAACTTCGTCTACCAGGCAGGCGGCAGCATCCTGACCGAGGACAAGACCCGGGCCAACTTCCTGGACCCGGCCACCAAGATGGGCATGGAGTTCTACATCGGGCTGCAGAGCTACGACTGGTGCCCCACCCAGACCTACTTTGCCGAGACTTCCCCCGGCACCGCCTTCTTCTCCGAGAAGGGCGCCATGTTCCTTGAGGGCGACTGGAACATCCTGACCGAGCTGCAGAACTACCCCGACATGGTGGGCAAGTGGGACGTTGCGGTCCTGCCCAAGTGCCCCAACCCCGTCAGCGGCGACGGCCGTGCCTCCATCTCCAACGGCCTGAGCTACGCCACCAGCGCCAAGAACAAGCACATGGACATCGTCAAGGACGTGCTGAAGTTCTTCGGCAGCGAGGAAGGCCAGCGCATCCAGGGCGAGAGCGGCGCCGCCATTCCCGCCTACGAGGGCCTGGAGGAAACCTGGGTCAGCGTCTTTGCCGACTATCCCATCAACGTCCAGCCTTTCATCGACATGTTCGACTACTGCGTGCAGAGCGTCAACAATGCCGCCCGCCCCGAGTGGAAGACTCCGGTCAGCGACACCCTGTTGAAGATCTACACCGGTGAGCTGGACCTGGATACCGGCCTGCAGACCATGCAGGACATCGTCGATGAGGCCAGTGCCGAATATTACGAGGAGGATGCGTAATGCAAAAGACATCCAAGCTTGCCCGCGACGGTGCCAAGTGGGGCCTCATCATGGTGGCGCCCACCATCATCGGATTGCTGGTGCTGAATATTTATCCCTTCATCCAGGCCATTTACATGAGCTTTTCCAAGTCGCTGCCCTTCGGCATGTTTGAGTTCGAGGGCATCGACAACTACGTGGAGATGTTCCAGAACACCGAATTCTGGAAAGCCACCTGGAACACCATCCTCTTCTGCATCCTGACGGTGCCGGTGGGCATCTTCATCGCTCTGCTGGTGGCGGTGCTGCTCAACAGCAAGATCCGCGGCCGCACCACCTTCCGCGCCATCTTCTTCCTGCCCATGGT
>CALXHO010000050.1 GCA_944388125.1 uncultured Gemmiger sp.
GGTCGAGGATGAGCGGCTCAAAGTCCTTGCTCTGGGCGATCAGGCCAAAGGTCGTTTCGTCCCCGCCGCCGAACACGGTGGTCACGCCGTGGCACTCAATGTCCGCTTCATCGATCAGGTAGAAGCCGTAGCGCTCGCACAGCTGCACAAACCAGGGTGCGTTGGGATAGTGGCTGCTGCGGATGGCATTGATGTTGTGCTGTTTCATGAGTGCCAGGTCCCGCAGGGCCTGCTCCGGCGAGATGGCAAAGCCGGTCACCGGGTCGGAGTCGTGGCGGTTGACACCCTTGAGGCGCAGAGGGCTGCCGTTGAGCAGCACCTGCCGTCCTTTCACCGCAATGTCCCGCACGCCCACCGGCTGGCAGATGGTCTCCTCACCTGTTTGCAGGACCAGCTGGTAGAGAGAAGGTGTTTCCGCCGTCCAAAACTGCGGGGCATCCAGATGAATGGTGATTTCCGTGGCTGCGGTTCCGGTGCCGACTTTGCTGCCATCGGGGGCATAGAGGGTCCAGTCCAGGGTCCCCTCCCCACCAGTCCATTCCACCCCGGCCTGGATGACTGCCGCAGTGTAGTCCTCACAGCCCCAGGTGCGCACCCCGAAATCCCGGATATGCTGTTTCGGCCGTACCAGCAGGTAGACGTCCCGGAAAATGCCCGACATGCGGAACTTGTCCTGGCATTCCAGATAGGTGCCGACGCTCCACTTGAGCACCAGCACGGCAAGAAGGTTTTCCCCTTTCTGAAGATAGGGTGTGATGTCAAATTCACTGGTAGAGTGGGATACCTGGCTGTACCCTACCGCCTTGCCGTTGACCCAGACATAGAAAAAGCTATCCACACCCTCAAAATTAAGGTAGACACTCTGGGCGAGCATGGCATCGTCCGCGGAGAAGCGGGTCAGATAGGCGCCGCAAGGGTTCTGGTGGGGTACATGGGGCGGGTCAAAGGGAATGGGATAGCGGACATTCGTATACTGATTCTGATCCAGCCCCTGCATCTGCCAGCAGGACGGCACCGGCATGGGGCCAAAGTCCGCGGCATCAAAACCGGGCTGGAAAAGCCCGCCCGGCCCGGCGGGGAGGCGGGGGGAGAGTTTCATCTGCCAGGTGCCGCTGAGCAGGACAAAACGGCTGGAACTTTCCCGCGGGGCATGGACGGGGTCCTGCCCCGCCGCAAAGGGGATGTAATAGGCACGGTCCGGCTCGGTCCTGGCATGGGGACGGGTCCAGTCCTCAAATTCATAGCGGTGCTGCATGGTGATTGCTCCTTTTATCGGCTTATCGGCCTGTTTGGTTCCGGCCGGGCGTATTATATGCCGAAAAGCCGGGGCAGTACAAGGGCTGTCCCGGCCAGACGGCTCAGCCGTACAGAGGGCCGTAATGTTTGCAGGCGGCGAAGTCCGCTGCCTCGGTATCCTTGGTGCCGAAAGCCGCCCAGGTGTGGGGGCGGTAGATGCGCTCGGCGGGGACGTTGTGCATGCTGACGGGGATGCGCAGCATGGACGCCAGGGTGATGAGGTCGGCGCCCACGTGACCGTAGACCGTCACGCCGTGGTTGGCGCTCCAGTTTGCCATGACGCTGTACACATCCCGGAAGGCTCCCTCCCCGGTCAGGTTGGGCACAAACCAGGTGGTGGGCCAGGTGCGGTCGGTGCGCTCGTCCAGGATGCGGTGCTCAGCCTCGGGCAGGGTGGCGGTGTAGCCCTCGGCGATCTGCAGCATGGGGCCGACACCCTCGGCAATGCTGACACGCAGCAGCGTGACCGGCATCTCGGCCTGGGTCTTGAAGTGGCTGGAGAATCCGCCGCCGCGGAAGTACTCATAGTTGGCACGGCACCAGTCGGTGGCGGCCAGGCAGGCGTCCATATCCGCCTGGCTCATCTGCCAGAAAGGCTTCATACAGCCTTCGCCGGCAGCGTTTTTGGCGGCGCCGGTGCAGTCCAGTGCCGTAGCACCCGAGTTGATGAGGTGGATGAACCCGCCCGCGGCACGGCCCTCCGGCTTTTTGCCGGTGACCCGCTCATAGGCTTCGGGGCTCCAGTAGGTACGCACATCGTGGAAGCAGGGCGCCGTGTCGGTGACAAGTGTGCCCAGCATCATGGCCACGCCGTTGAGGGTGTCGTTCTCGGTGGCGAAGGGCGTGGGCGCTTTGGGGCCGTTCCAGTCAAAGGTGGAGGCAAGGATGGCCTCGGTGAAGTCACCGTTGGGCAGCCAGTCGGTCCAGTTGCGCTGGCCCTGGAATCCGCCTGCAATGGCGTTTTTGCCCAGAGCCTCCTCGTGCCAGCCCAGCTCGTCCAGCTTGGGGTTGCCGTAGAGAATGTCCCGCACGATGATGGTCATCTTGGCGATGAACTCCCAGTCCTTGTCGGGGGGGACCACCTTGGAACGGTTGATGACCTCGGGCAGCTGCTTGCCGGCGTTGCAATCAAAGCCTTCCCGGCAGTTGGTGCGAATCCAGGCCAGGGCCTTGTCATACTCCTCGTGGTCGTAGATCTCCAGGGTCATGCGGCGGATGATCTCGGTCAGGTCGCACCACTCCGCCCGGATGCCGAAGTATTTCTGGAACATCTGGGTGTCGCAGTAGCTGCCCATGATGCCCATGGCAACGCCGCCCAGGTTGACGTAGGCCTTGTTCTTCATCCAGCCCACCGCCACGGCACACCGGGCAAAGCGCAGGATCTTTTCCTGCACGTCGGCGGGAATTTCGCTGTCGTCGGCGTCCTGCACATCATGGCCGTAGATGGAGAAGGCGGGCAGGCCTTTCTGGGTGTAGGCGGCCAGCACCGCGGCCAGATACACCGCGCCGGGGCGCTCGGTGCCGTTGAAGCCCCAGACCGCCTTGATGGTGTGGGGGTCCATGTCAAAGGTCTCGGTCCCGTAGCACCAGCAGGGGGTGACGGTGAGGGTAGCCACCACGTTCTCGGTAGAGAACTTGTCCTGGCAGGCAGCCGCCTCGGCGCCGCCGCCGATGGTGGAATCGGCGATCACGCACTGGACGGGCGTACCGTCGGGATAGCGCAGCGTCTGCTCGATCAGTTCCTTTGCCTTGCGGGCCATGGTCATGGTCTGTTCTTCCAGGCTTTCCCGCACGCCGCCCCAGCGGCCGTCAATGGTCGGACGAATGCCGATTTTGGGATATAACATTTGGATTACCTCCCTGTTGTCTGTAACAGTTTTTCGTAGTATGCGGCAGCTTTGTCCCAGTCTCCGCCGGGCTGCGGATCAAACCGGCGCAGGTTTTGCGTGGCGGCCACCAGTCGGCGGCCTTCGTTCAGGTCGCTCAGTTCACCAAGGGCCGTCAATTGGATCAGGATGTTGCCCAAAGCGGTAGCCTCCACCGGGCCCGCGATGACGGGGATACCCGCACAGTCGGCGGTCATGCGGCAGAGCAGGCCGTCCTTGGCGCCGCCCCCCAGCACATGCAGGGCCGTGAACCGTCTGCCCGTATTGGCCGACAGTTGGGACAGGGCGAACCGGTATTTGAGGGCCAGGCTCTCATAAATGCAGCGCATGACCTGGCCCACCGTCTCCGGCACCGGCTGACCGGTGCGGCGGCAGAATTCCCGCACGCGGCCGGGGATGTCCCCGGGCGGGGTGAACTCAGGGACATCGGGATCAATGAAGCTGCGCAGGGGCTCGGCGGCCAGGGCCAGCCGTTCCAGCTCGGCGTAGGAGTAGCTTGTTTCCTCCCTGCCCCACTGGCGGCGGCTTTCCTGGATCAGCCACAGACCGATGATATTTTTGAGGTAGTTGACCTTGCCGTTGGCGCCCCGCTCGTTGGATAGTTCCATCCGGCGGCTCTGTGCGGTCAGGATGGGGGCGTCCAGCTCACAGCCCAGAAGGCTCCAGGTCCCGCAGGACAGGAAGGCGGCGTTTGCCTCCGGGTCCGGCAGTGCCGCCACTGCGCACTGGGTGTCGTGGCCCGCACCGGCAATGACCTTTGCGCCGCGGTATTCCCCCACCGCCGTACCGCTGGCGGCCAGCGGGGCAAACAGCGTTTCCGGGATGTCAAAGGCCTGCAGGACAGGTTTGCTCCATCCGCCGGTACTCGCGTCCAGCAGCTGACTGGTGGAGGCGATAGTCGTCTCACAGGCGTCCGCCCCGCAGAGCGCATGGGCAAACAGATCGGGCATGAAGAGCAGCCGGGACGCCTTTGCCCAGAGTTCCGGCTGCTGACGCCGGAGGGCAAGGAGCTGGAACAGCGTATTGATGGGCATGATCTGGCTGCCGGTGGCGGCGTAAAGTTCATCCGCGGACAGGGTTTGCAGCGCCTGCTCCACCATGCCGGCGGTGCGGTCGTCCCGGTAATGGACGGGGTCTTCCAGCAGATTGCCGTCCCTGTCCAGCAGGCCGAAATCCACACCCCAGGTGTCGAAGGAGATACTGTCCACCGTCCCCGCTTTTTCAATGCCGGTATGGACGTTTTCCATCAGGTCCGCAAAGTCCCAGCGGAAATGTCCGTCCGCCGGTCGGGGGTTGTTATCGAAGCGGTGGACCTCCCGGCAGTCCAGCCTGCCGTCCCGGTATTCCCCCAGGATGGCCCGGCCGCTGGAACCGCCGAAGTCAAAGGCCAGAACTCGTTTCATGGCGTTTTCATCCTTTCGGTCAGCGCAGGCCGTTATCGTACTTTTTGTAGCCGGGATGGCGGCCGGTCACGCGGTAGAAGCTGCGCAGGTCGATGAGCTTCTGGATGTTCTCCCGGCTGATGTCGTGGCTGCCGCCCAGGATCACCGCGTTGATGGTGATCTTGGCCCACAGTTCCAGGCTTTCCATCCGGTAGAAGGCGGTGATGACGTCGCTGCCCACTGCAAGGGCGCCGTGGTTTTCCAGCAGCATGACGTCGTGCTCCTCGAGGTAGGGCTCGATGGCATCGGGCACCTCGGAGGTGCTGGGGGTGCCGTAGGGAGTCAGCGGAACACTGCCGATGACCGCCACATCCTCGATCATGTTGTACATATCCATGGCCTTATGGGCCACCGCAAAGCCGGTGGCGCCGGGGGGATGAGCATGGATGACGCTCCAGACATCGGGACGCTTGTCATAGCAGCGCAGGTGCATCTTGATCTCACTGGAGGGGCGCAGGCCCTCGGCGCCTTCCAGCACTTCGCCTTTGGCGTTGATGCGCAGCAGCTTTTCCGGCGTGATGAAGCTCTTGCTCATGCCGGTGGGCGTACACAAAAAGGTGCCGTCCTCCAGTTTTGCCGAGACATTGCCGTCGTTGGCGGCCACCCAGCCCAGCTGCCACATCTTGTGGCAGACGTCGCAGATCTGTTCTTTGAGATTCTGTAAATCCATGAGGTTCCCTCTTTTCTGTTCAAAATCACTTCTGGTATTTGGGGCTGTCGGCATAGACCGGCTTGCCCTCGGAGTAAATGCCCGGGCGGCGCATCTGGCCGAAACCGGTCACTGCCTCCCGGCTGCCGTCCATCGCCGGGGATGCGTAGGTGTAATACCACTTTTGCAAAGCATCCAGGAGTTCCTGCCGTACCGCCGTATACTCGGGACGGTCGATGAGGTTTTCCTTTTCGCCGGGGTCGGCGGTAAGGTGGTAAAGTTCATGGGGGCCGTAGGGATAGCGGTGAATGTACTTCCACTCCCGGTTGCGGATCATCCGGCTGTTGCCGTATTCATCCAGGATGACCACATGGTTGTCGGTATCCGCCCCGCCCAGCAGCACATCGGCAAAGCTGTGTCCGGGCAGATCGTCAGGCAGATCGGCCTCCAGCTCAAACAGGTCGTTGAAGGTCTGGATGATGTCGTAGTGGCTGCACATACTGGATGCCACCCGGCCGCCGGGGATATGTCCCGGCCAGCGGGCAATGAATGGTACCTTGACCGCCGTATCGAACAGGTTGAACGGGAAGGTCCCGTTGCCCTTGCCCCAGATGCCGTGATGGCCCATGTTCATGCCGTTGTCCGCCGTGAACACCACCAGGGTGTCCTCGGCAAGACCCAGTTCCTCCAGCTTGTCCAGCAAGCGGCCCACACCCGCGTCCATGGCGGAGACGGCGGCATAGTAGCCGCGCAGCAGGCGCTTGCGTTCCTCCCCGGTACCGCCGGGCGCCGTGGGAATGCGGTTGGGGTGCAAAGGTTCGTCGGGAGTGGCGGTGAAGGCACAGTCGCGGTAAAGGTCGTAGAATTCGGCGGGGTGCTGATCCTCGTCCCAGGGATCGTGGGGGGCGGTGTAGTGCACGCTGATGTAGAAGGGATTCTCCTGCCCCGCGAACTCGTCCAGATAGCCCAGGGCATGCTCGGTGATAAGGTCGGTGATGTAGCGGGTCTCAAAGTGGAGCGCGCCGTCCTCGATGACGTCGGCCTGATTGTACAGGCAGCCGCCCCGGCCGATGGTATACCAGTGGGAGAATCCGTGCTGGGGATGCATGCTGTCCCCCAGGTGCCACTTTCCTGCCAGCGCACAGGTATAGCCCCGGGCTGCCAGAAGGTCGGGGTAAGTGGTGAGTCCCTGCAGATACTGAATGGGGACATCCTCGCTGGCAAAGTAGGGATGTCCGGCGTGTTCGCCCAGAGCCTTTTTATCCAGACTGCCGCTGCGGATCCAGTCATGCACGCCGTGCTGAGACGGAATGCGCCCCGTCAGGATGGAGGCGCGGGCCGGACTGCACACCGGTGAAGCACAGAAGAAGTTTTCAAAACGCGTTCCCTGCCGGGCCAGGCGGTCCAGGTTTGGGGTCCTGATATCCCCGTTGCCCGCGCAGTGCATTGCCCAGGCGCCCTGATCGTCGGTGAGGATAAACAGCAGATTGAGTTGTTTTTTCATGGTTATATGCCCCTTTTTTTGCAAAAGAAGGCCGGCAGCGCCCGTAGTGGGAACTGCCGGCCTGTCGGCCCGGCCGTCACTCGCCGGCCCTGGTCCTGTTTGTATGGATTACTTGGAGGCGTTGTACTCGGTCAGCTGAGCATCCACCTCGGCCAGAAGTGCATCGACGCCGTTGGCGTTGAGCGCATCCAGGAATTTGGGGATGTACTCGGCGGGATCGACGGAGCCGGTCTCGAGGGAGGGAGCGTACTCGGAGATGACGTTGGTCAGAGCGGCAACCTGCGTCTCCACCGGGACTGCGTCGAAGGTGAAGCCATTGTTGGGAGAGATGATGGCGGAATCGTTATACTGCTGGAAGAGTTCCGCAATGTTGTCAGGGTAGCTGATGTCCCACTTCTGGTTGAAGGGAGTGCCGAACTGCCAGCCGTAGGTGTAGTCGTAGCCATTGTCGGTCAGGGTGCCGCCCATGGTCTTGTCGACCTGATCCTCACCCACTGCGGTGTAGTGAACGCCCTCGATGCCGTGGCGGATCAGGGTGCCGACGTACTTGTCGGTGTTGAGGAGGTTGATGAACTCCAACGCCTTGTCGGGATGCTCGCTGGCGGAAGAGATGGCCAGCAGACCGCCCATGGCGCTGCGGGTCTCGAACAGGGGATCCATCAGGGCAACGAAGCCGACGCCGTGGCCGCTGGAAGCGCTCAGGGACTCGGAGGTGCCGGGCGCATACTGGATGAAGTAGGAGAACAGTGCGCCGTTGTTGAAGTCGTTGTCGCGGTTGGCGGTATCGCTGTCGTAGTTGACGGGATCGCCGCCCAGGTAGCCGGCCTGGTTCCAGCCGCGGACAGTCTGGCAGTAGTTCATGAACTCTTCGCTGGCATACTGGTTGAAGACCGCCTTGTCTGCCATATCGGTGAAGTTGCCGAACTCAGGCACAGCAGCAGCTGCGGGCAGAACCGGGTTGCCGGTCAGGGACTCATAGGGGGCGGCCATGGGCCAGGCATTGGTCAGGCCGGAAACGCCGACCACATCCTTGCCTTCGGCCTTGGATTTTTCGGAGACCGTCTGCAGCACCGCAGTATAGTCCTCGATGGTCTTGACGGTGCTCATATCGATGCCGTAGGCCTCGGCCATATCGCTGTTGTAGACGATACCGCCCTGCCAGCCCATCTCCTTGTAGGAGGGCACACCGTAGATGGAACCGTTGACCTTGACCGCGTTCCACATGGCCTGAGGAATGAAGTCGTAGGTTTCCTTGGCATACTCGGGCAGCAGCTCGGTGATGTCCATGAAGGCATCCTTGCCCACAAACTGCAGATAGTCGGTGGTCCAGTTGGAGGTGAAGCAGATATCGAAGTACTCACCCGCGTTGATGAGGTTGGGCATCTTCTCCTTGTAGTCGGGGTTGGCGATGACCTTGTAGTCGATCTCCACGCCAATCTTGTCGCGGGTATACTCGTTGAGCTTCTCGATGACCTGTGCGGTATCCGCTGCCACCGGGTTGATGGACATATACCAGGTCAGAGTGGTGATCTCTCCGCTGTCGGATGCGGTGTCCCCTGTGGCGGTGCTGGTGCTGCCGCTGCTGCTCTTGCCGTTGCAGCCTGCCATCAGGCCGGCTGCCATCGCGGCTGCCAGGGTCAGCGCCGCTGCACGCTTGGAAATCAGTTTCATTTTTGTCCTCCTTAAAGTTCTATCGTCGCAACACATCCGGCATCGTACCGGACGCGATTGATCCAACGGGATTTTCAGCCTTTGACGCCGCCGACGGTCAGGCCCTTAACAAAGTATTTCTGGAAGAAGGGATAGGCCAGGAGAATGGGCAGAACCACCAGCACGGTCAGAGCCATACGGCCGCTGTCGGTGGGGGCGCTGGCTGCCATCTCGGCATATTCCAGGGCGTTGGCCGAAGACTGCTTCATGAATTCCAGGCTGTTCTGCATACTCCACAAAAGGGTCTGGACCGGGTATTTTTTCTGATCGATGATGTACAGCATGCCGAGGAACCAGTCGTTCCAGTAGGCAATGGTGGTGAACATCCCGATGGTGGCAAGGCCGGGCTTGGAAAGGGGCAGCACAATGCTGAAGAAGGTCTTGAACTCCCCTGCCCCGTCGATGCGGGCCGCCTCGATGATCTCCATGGGGATGCTCTTGTAGAAGGTGCGCAGGATGATGACATAGAAGGCGTTGAGGGACATGGGCAGGATCAGAGCCCAGACACTGTCGCCCAGGCCGAGCAGCTGGGTGTTGACCATGTAGGTTGCCACGATGCCGCCGTTGAACAGCATGGTGAAGAGCATCAGCAGAGTGAACAACCGGTTGTAGGCGTAATCCTTGCGGCTGAGCACATAGGCGAACATGGCCGTGATGGACAGGCTGAACAGGGTGCCCACCACCGTGACGAAGATGGTGATGCCGTAGGACCGGACCAGCTGGTCGCCCAGCCGGAAGAAGAAGCGATAGGCATCCAGGCTCCACTCCGACGGGAAAAAGCTGTAACCGTTCTGGAAGATGCTCTGCTCACTGCTGAAGGAGACGACCACCACCAGGAGCAGGGGCAGCACGCAGGCCAGCGCCCACAGGAAGAAAATGACGTTGAGGACGAAATCGGCCTTGCGGGAGATTTTGTTGACGGAAAATTGGTGTTTTTTCTTGCCTTTGTTGCGGATCATTTCCATGGATGGTTTCCTCCCCTCAGAACAAAGCGCTGTCCGGCTCGATGCGGCGGACGACCAGGTTGGCGCCCACGACCAGAACAAAGCCGACCACCGACTGGTACAGGCTGGCGGCTGCCGCCATGCCCACGTTGCCGGTTTCTTTCAGTGCGCGGTAGACGTAGGTGTCAATGACCTGCGTGACCGGGTACAGCGGGCCGGAATCCCGGGGAAGCTGGAAGAAGAGACCGAAGTCGGCGTAGAAGATGCGGCCGATGGCCAGGATGGTGAGCACGATCATCATGGGGCGCAGGCAGGGCAGCGTGATGCGCTTGATCTGCTGCCACTTGGTGGCGCCGTCGATGATGGCCGCCTCGTAGTAGTCGTTGGAGATGCCCGTCAGGCTGCTGATGTACATGACCGTGGAGTAACCCACCGTTTTCCAGATCTGGAAGATGGTGAGGATGAAGGGCCATTTGCCGGGTTCGGAGTACCAGTCCACACCGGCAAATCCGAAGTAGGCCAGCAGGTGGTTGAACAGGCCGTCATCCACGCTGAACAGCGAGAACGCCATGAAGGAGACAACGACCCAGGACAGGAAGTAGGGTGCCATGAAAATGGTCTGGTAGATCTTGGCCCGGCGCTTGCGAAGCAGTTCGCTGAGGCCGATGGCCATTGCCACCGCCAGGACCAGATCCATCAGGATGAACAGGGCGTTGTAGCAGATGGTGTTGCGGGTGATGATCCAGGCATCCGAGGTTTTGAACAGGAACTCAAAGTTGTCGAACTGGACCCAGTCACTGCCGAAAATCCCCTTGCGGACGCTGAACCGCTTGAAGGCCAGCAGCAGGCCCGCCATGGGCAGATATCGGAACAGGAACATGACGATCAGGGCCGGCAGGGCCATCAGCGTCAGAGGCAGATTCTTCTTGAATGTTTTCAGAAAACCGGCTTTTTTGCGTATGGTGCCGGCGTTCTGTGCCGAAGGTTTCATGGCGGTTCCTCCTCGTGTTGTTGCGTCGTTTTGTTTTTCTGAGATTATTATAAACGGCGCACCGCCCGCCAACAACGACACTAATTTCACATGATGTGTATTTTTTTTAGCAAACGCCTGCACTCCAAAAAAAATACATTTTAAGCAATTTTTTTCGCACTATTTACAGTAAAATCCAAAAAAGTGTGATATACTTGTGTGCGTTGACGGATTCCTCCTCCGTTGCCCGTTATGAAAGGAGCAACTTGTTTTTATGAAAATCATCCTGGTGGACGACGACCGTTTTGCCCTGGAGGCGATCTCCCACATGCTGCATTGGGAGCGCTTTGATGGTGAGTTGGCCGGCTGTGCCACAAACGGCACCGAGGCGATTGCACTGCTGAATACCCAGCATCCCGACGTTGTCATATCCGACATCCGCATGCCTGACATGGACGGCCTGGACCTTGCCCAGTATCTGTACGAGCATTGCCCCGACACCCGCATGATCCTGATCAGCGGCCACGGTGAGTTTGAGTACGCACAGCGTGCACTGCAGTATCAGGTCACCGATTACATCCTCAAACCCATCACCCGCGCCAAGCTCAACAGCCTGGAAGACCGGCTGTGCGCCATCCAGAAGGAACTTTCCGCCGACGTGCCGCCCTGGTACGCCTGCGACGAGGAACTGCGCACCCGTGTCAGCGAAGCGCTGCACCGCGGCGACATGGCCGCCATGGGTGAATTGCTCATCAGCAAGGAGGTCTTCCGTTCCCTTTCCGACCGCCGGGATGTGCTGGGCATCCAGCTACTGAATTATCTGTTCTTATATCAGGACGAATTGGGCAAGGACCGGACTTCCCTGGACGCCATGCGCCAGAAGGCTATGGTCGAATACTGGAAGCTCACCACCCAGCAGGAGCGCCTTGCCTATCTGGCCGCCCAGTACTACGACCTGATGGAATACGCCGAGACCTGCAAGGGCGAATATTCCAATCCCATCGTTTCCTACTGCCTGCGGGCCATCCGGGAAAACTACCACGACTCCAACTTCAACATTTCCAATCTGGCAGACACCCTGCATCTGTCGCTGTCCTATCTGAGCACCGTGTTCAAGAATGTCACCGGCCAGAACATCAGCAGCTATCTTTCCTCCCAGCGTCAGAGCAGGGCCCGGGAACTGCTGCGCGACCCTTCCATCCCCATCCGGGATGTCTGCTCCGCTTCCGGTTACGATGACCCCCGCTATTTCGCCAAGGTTTTCAAAAAGCATACCGGCATGACGCCCAGCGAGTTCCGCAACCTGTATGCGGGCGGCGCGCTTGAGGCCATGCCCGGCGAGGAAGAACTTCCATGAGTATACGAAAGCGAACCTTCCTGATCGTATGTCTGATCATTTCCGCTATCTTGCTGACGCTGAACGTGACCACCTACCTGCTGTTCCGGTATTCCATTTCGGAACAGCTCATCACCTCGCAGGAGGCGGTCATCGAGGCAAACGTCCGGCTGAGCGGTATCTTTACCCAGACCGTGGAGCAGCTGGTCTATCAGTACACCAGCGACGAACAGCTGGGCCAGCTGCTGAGCCGGGAGATCGGTCAGGATGAACTGCAGGACCTGAATACCAAGTATGCGCTCAACAGTCAGATGGCTTACCAGCTGAATGCCGAGTCGCTGCTGCTGAACAACGGCTTCGTCATGGAGCTGTACATCAATCCCGAGCTGGAAGTCAGTCAGCTGTTCCAGCCTTCCAACACCATCGAGAACGTCAGCCGGGTCTTGAACGGTGCGACGGTCCAGGACGAAGAATGGTACCAGGCAGCTTTGGCCCAGCGCAGCGGTCGGTACATCTTTCTGAGCGAGGACCAGACCCGCCTGTGCTTTGCCTGCAAACTTCAGAACAGCGCTTTTACCGGGCCTTATCTCAAGGAGGGATTGGGTGTCCTGCGGGGCAGCCTGCCCCTGACCCAGATCCCCCATCTGCTCTCTCTGGTGCCCGTCACCAAGAACAGCGGGTTCCTGCTTTTGAACGAAGAGGGCGCGCAGGTATACCGCTCTTCTCATCTGGATGAGCTGCCTCTCACCGACGAGCTGTTCATTCCCGATTCGGTCAGCACCCGCCAGCAGATTGGCGGACAATGGTATCTGTGTACCTCTCAGGAACTGCGCTGGGGGCTTCAGCTGGTCTTTATGACGCCCTACCGGGACATCACCGACCAGGTATGGCAGATGATGTCCCCTTACCTGATCTGTTCGGCCGTCTTTCTGCTGGCCGGTATCCTGCTGTCGCTGCTTCTTGCCGCCGGCATTTCGCGGCCGGTGGTGCAGTTCACCAAAAAGATCGAAGCGATCCAGGATACCCGGAGCCTTCACTGGGACAGCACCGCCATCCATGGACCGCGGGAGATCCAGCAGCTCAACCGGAGTTTCGGCAGCCTGATCGACCGCATCAATGCCCTGATCCAGGAAGTGACCGTCAAGGAAAAAATGCGCCGGGAAAGCGAGCTGCAGGCATTGCAGGCGCAGATCAATCCCCATTTCATGCTCAACGCCATGAATACCGTCAATTATATGGCGCTGGGCCGCGGAGAGGATGACATCGCCGCCACAGTGAACTCCATCGCCAACCTGATGCGGTACAGCATCACCGAGCCCAACAGCCTGGTCACCATCAGCACCGAGCTGGAAAACATCGAGGAGTACATCGCCGTGTATGTGCTGCGGTTCCGGCAGGATGTGCGGCTGGAACTGCAGCCCGGACTGTCTGCCGACCAGGTGGTCATTCCCAAATTCACGCTGCAGCCGCTGGTGGAGAACTCCATCCGCCACGGCATCACTCGGCAGGATCCCGGCATCACCATACGGATCCGCGCCCGGGAGGAAAACGGTTCCCTGTACGTGGAAGTGACCGACACCGGGGTCGGGGCCGACGCGGCGCTGCTCAACGATTACCTGGACTACCGCGATGTGCCGCTCAAAGTCACCCACGGGTTCGGCATCCGCAATGTCAACGAGCGCTTGAAGCTGCGTTTCGGCGACGGAGCCGGGCTGCGCTACTCCAATTACGACGGGCAAAAACTGCTGGCCCGCCTGACCTTGCCCGCCGGGACAGCTCCCCTTTCCGACGGGCAATGAGCCCTTATTTCCGTAAACCAAAAGACCGGGTGTGCCCATTGGCAGCGCCCGGTCTTTGCTTTGTCCCGCCGTTTCGGTGTATCGTCCGGTCGGGCAGGTGCGGCACCTGAAAAAAGTCCACACCAGAAAAAGAATTGCCCCTTTTCCCCGCGATGGATTTCTCCTAATATGAAAGAAAGTGAGAACGGTCCTGTCCGCACCGCGCCTTCGGCGGGTGTTTTCCGGGACCGGAAACATTCTTTTGAAAGGATCCTCCGCCATGAAGAAACAGATCGTTGCAAACGGCATCCACAACTACACCCCGCCGGAAGAATATCTGCCGCCGCGCTCTGCCGCCGTACAGAAACACCTGGACTGGTTTATGGGGCTCAAGCTGGGCTTTATGATGCACTGGGCCCCCGGCTGTCAGCTCGGCACCTACGAAAGCTGGCCTTTGAGCGACGGGGACGGCGCCTGGAGCCAGGAGGACTTTACCTGGGCTGACCGCGACACCTGCAAACAGCAATACTGGGATGCCAACAAAACCTTCAACCCGGTCAAATTTGACCCCGCCGCGTGGGCACGTCTGGCGAAGGAATGCGGATTCAAATATCTGCTGTTCACCACCAAGCACCATGACGGGTTCTGCATGTACGACACCAAAACCACCGATTACAAGATCACCGCCCCCGACTGTCCCTTCCACACCAATCCCAATGCCGACATTGTGGGCGCGTTGTACCGGGAATTCCGCCGCCAGGGGCTGGCCATCTCCACCTACTTTTCCAAGCCGGACTGGCACAGCCCCTACTATTGGGCACCCCAGTTCGGCACCGCTCCCACCCGCAACGTCAACTACGACATTGACGAGCATCCCGAACTGTGG
The DNA here is from genome assembly GCA_944388125.1 of uncultured Gemmiger sp. Lineage (GTDB taxonomy): Bacteria > Bacillota > Clostridia > Oscillospirales > Ruminococcaceae > Gemmiger. The sequence goes on from CALXHO010000050.1 coordinate 14,402, forward strand.
GAGCAGTATGTCCGCTTTACCCACGAGCAGATCCGGGAGCTGTGCACCAATTACGGCCAGATCGACGTGCTGTGGCTGGACGGCGGCTGGGTCCGTCCCGACAACCTGGGCCAGGACATCCGTCTGGGAGAGATCGTAGAGGAAATGCGGGCCACCACCCAGCCCCAGATGATCGTCTGCGAGCGGACCTGCGGCGGTGAATATGAGAACTTCATCACCCCGGAAAAAACGGTCCCCGACACCGCATTGACGGTGCCTTGGGAAACCTGCACCACCGTCGGAGACAAATTTTCTTTCCATTATACCGATCATTTCAAGAGCGGCCGGCAGCTGGTACACCTGCTGCTGGATGTGGTGAGCAAGGGCGGCAATCTGGCCCTCAACCTGGCTCCCCAGCCCGACGGTATGCTGCCCGCCCCTGCCGTGCGCTCCCTGCGCGACATGGGGGCCTGGCTCCGCCTGTTCGGGGAGGGCATCTACGGTACCCGCATCTTTGCGCCGTATCAGGAGCCCCGTGTATTCTACACCGGCAAGGAAGCACAGGCGTTTGCGTTCTACGCCTACGACGAGGTCCCGGTCCTGCCTGCCCGGCTGCCCCTGCATCCCGGCGCTCCCGTTGCCTACATCGAGTGCATGCGCACCGGTCAGGCCGTTCCCTTCCGCCAAAACGACGACGGCCTAACGCTGGATCTGTCCCAGATCGCAATGGGCGGCGCATTTTACGCCGAGGGCTTCCGTCTGTACCCGGCCCAAGGCTGAGTCTTTCCATATTTTGAGCGAAGCGGAAACATTGCCGCAAACAAAAAAAGCATCACCGCCCGTTCGGGTACGGTGATGCTTTTTGATTTCTGTTGCGAAGTTACGCGGCGAGGATCACTTCTTTTTCTCACCGAAGCGATACTCGGTTCCCTCGCGCAGGCGCTGGATATTGGAGCGATGCATGTAAATGACCATGGCGGCCATGATGACGCTGCAGATGCCGATAAAGACCAGCGTGGAGGGGGCAGCCCCTTGCCATGCCCAGTAGCAGAGCGTGAGCACCGGATACAGCGCCGCAATGATGATGCTGCCCAGAGACACGATGCGGGTGATGGCAAACTCGATGAGGAAGATGATGACCAGTGCCAGGAACACCAGCGGCTGCAGCGCCAGGATGGCACCGCCGCACACCAGAACGCCCTTGCCGCCATGGAAGCCGAACCAGGCGGGCTTCATGTGGCCGATGGCCGCGAAGATGGCGGCCAGGTAGGCGCCGCAGGCAGGCTCAAACTGGGGGACCAGCATTTCAAACAGCCACTGGCCGATAAACACCGCCACCGCGCCTTTTGCCACGTCGCCGATGGCCGTGGCCGCGCCTGCAGCCGCACCGTAGGTGCGCAGCATATTGGTCATGCCCGCGCTGCCGCTGCCGTGAGTCCGCACATCGTCGTGGCAGAACAGCTTGGAGATCATAATTCCGAACACAATGCTGCCCAGAAGATAGCCTTCCAGCGCAGCAAGCACACAGGCCGCAATCAACTTCAATATCATGATGACTCCTCCCTCAGGATGTCAGCGAGTGGTTCCGTCGCCATGCTCCCGCACGAGCATACGGATGGGCGTACCGGTCAGGCCGAAAGTCTCCCGGATCTGATTCTCGATATAGCGCTGATACGAGAAATGGAACAGCGCTTTCTGGTTCACGAAGGAGACGAACGTCGGCGGACGGGTGGAACTCTGGGTGATATAGAACAGTTTCAGGCGCTTGCCCTTGTCGGAAGGCGGCTGGACCCTGGCAGTGGCCCGGGCCAGCATCTCATTGAGGGCGCCGGTGGGAATGCGGGTGCCGTTCTGTTCATCCACATAGCGGATGGTCTCGAACAGCTTATCCAGTCGCTGACCCGTCTTGGCGCTGATAAAGACGATGGGCGCGTAGGACATGAAGCTGAAGTCCTCTGCCAGCTGCTTGCGCATGGTGTCCATGGTATAGGTGTCTTTCTCCACGATATCCCACTTGTTCACCGCAATGACACAGGCCTTGCCCTGTTCGTGGGCATAGCCCGCCACCTTGGAATCCTGCTCGGTAAAGCCCTCGGTGGCGTCGATCATGATGACGCAGACGCGGCTGCGCTCCACGGCTGCCAGGCTGCGCAGAACGCTGTACCGCTCGATGCCGTTTTCCACCTTGCCCTTTTTGCGCAGGCCGGCGGTATCGGTGAAGATGAACTTGCCGTATTTGTTGTCCACCGCAGTG
>CALXHO010000051.1 GCA_944388125.1 uncultured Gemmiger sp.
GTGGAATCGGGCAGATCCGCACCCATGGTGCCGGCGCCGTACTCAAACTCAAAATGCTTCATGGTAACGCTCCTTTTTCTTTCTTGGCGGGGTGCGGGCTCAGATGCCCTCCTTCTTGTAGCGGTCGGCCATCATCTCGCAGGTGACCGGCTCGATGAGGTTGCTCTTGCGGTAGCTGCCGAACTGGACCAGCAGGGGAGCGATGGATTCGGTGACTCCGTCCTTCATGCACTGGACCACCTTGGCCACGTCCTCGTCAGCGATCTTGCCGTAGAGGATGGCGTCCATGATGGAAGCGGTGTAGTTGCGGGGGTCAAAGTTCTTGGGGTTGGCCACCATGTCGCGGTAGACCTGGCCGATGGAAGCACTCTCCTTCAGCTCGGGATGGTCCCGGAACAGCTCCATGATGTTGCGGGTGCAGGCCAGACGGATGTCGGTGTCCACGTTGATCTTGTTGATGCCGCAGTGGGCCACGTCCACCAGCTGATTCACGTCGATGCCGAAAGCATTCTCCAGCTGGCCGCCCATGGCATTGATCTGCTGGACGTACTCCTGGGGCACGGTGGAGGAACCATGGCTGACCAGGAAGCCGCTGATGCCCTCGTGGAGCATGCACTCCTTGGTGGCAATGGCGATCTCGCGGCGGATCTTGGTGTCCTTGCCCTTGTTGGCGCCGTGGCAGGTGCCGTAGCTGATGGCCAGAGCGTCGCAGCCGGTCTTTTTGAAGAAGTCCACCGCCTGCATGGGGTTGGTGTAGGTGGAGGTGGCGCTGAAGACATGGTCCTCCACGCCGGCCAGAACGCCCAGCTCGCCCTCGACGGTGACGCCGTAGGGATGGGCGTACTTGACAACCTCGCGGGTCAGCTCCACGTTGTCCTCATAGGGCAGGCTGCTGCCGTCGATCATGACGGAGGTGTAGCCGCCCGCAATGCAGGCCTTGACGCTCTCCAGCGTCTTGCCGTGGTCGAGGTGCAGGGCAATGGGGATGGGGCTGTCGGCGCCGAACTTCTTGACGGTGTCGCCGATGTTCTTGGCGCCCACCGCCTTCTCCTCAGGAGTGCCGTGCATGAAGTCCAGCTCGCCGCTCATGTAGGCATTGGATGCCTCGGCGCCCTGCAGGATGGCGCCGGAACGCAGCAGCTCATGGATGCGGATGGCGGCCTCGATCTGACCGACGCTGTTCATATTGAAGGCAGCCTGACCGTAACGGTATTTGTCGGCTGCTTCCAGAATCGCTCTCATTGGTACCAGCATTTGGGGGTCCTCCTCTGTATTCACGGTATATTCATAAAATTAATAAATTAATAATTCAAGGATATTATAAGATGCTTTTCAGCGGATTGCAAGGGCAGGCAGGGCCAAAAAACGCCGGAAATTCAATATTGTATGATACGACAAAAAAATCCCCGGTTTTTTGTAGGCTGCGTAAAAGAAAAGCCGCATCCCGGCCGGAAAACTGCCCTGCGCAGACAGGTTTCCAGCCGGAAATGCGGCAATGCGGGGTCAGCTGACGCTGACGGCGCAGGTATAGCTGCGATGGCCCATCAGGCCGACGGGGCTGCCGGTCAGCCGGATGGCGCGGGTATCGCAGATGTCGGCGCTGCTGGTGCCCAGGCTGAGCTCGGCGGGGCCGGGCTCCACCACGAAGTCCATATCCTCGTTGTAGTAGCCGAGCTGAGCGGCTTTCAGGGTAAACTCTGCGGTCTTGCTCTCACCGGGGGCGAGGGTGACGCGGACAAAGCCCACCAGCTGTTTCACCGGGCGGATGACATGGGCGCCCGAGAAATGGTAGTACAGCTGCAGGACCTGGTCGCCGGTGCGGTCACCGGTGTTGGTGACGGTGCAGCGGATGCGGATGTCGCCGTCGGTGGGCAGTTCGTCGGAGGCAAGCTCCATCTTGCCGACCGCAAAGGTGGTATAGGAAAGGCCGTGGCCGAAGGGGAACAGAGGTTCGTCGGTGTTGTCCACATAGCCGCCGCTGAAGATGACGCTGGCGGAGGTGTCGCGGCCGGTGCCGTAACCGCTGCCCATGTGATGGTTGTAGACGATGGGGATCTGGCCGATGTGATGGGGCATGGTGAAGGTCAGATGTCCGCCGGGATTGACGGTGCCGTCCAGCACGTCGGCCAGGACACGGCCGGCCTCGGCGCCGGGCATGAAGGCCTGGATCATGGCGGCGGTGTGCTCGGCTGCCCAGGGCAGGGCAAAGACGCCGGGCCCGTACAGGATCAGGACCACCGGCTTGCCGGTGGCGCACAGCGCTTCCAGAAGCTGCTGCTGCACGCCGGGCAGATCCAGACTGCTGCGGTCCTTGCCCTCGCCGCCGGTGACGTTGATCCAGCCGCAGTTGCCGCCCATGGCGGCGATGATGACATCGCTTTCCTCAGCGGCGGCGACGGCCTGGGCGATGCCGGAGGTGTCGTCCCCGATGATCTTGCAGCCCTCGGCATAGCGGACGTCAAAGCGGTCGCTGAGCACGGCATTCAGGCTGCGGGCGCCCATCTGACGCAGGACGGTGGGCAGATCGTTGAGGCGGGCCTGGTCCTCCGGGGAGAACATGGCCAGGGTGGCGGCAAAGGGATTGGCGGCGCCGAAGCCGTTTTCGTCGCAGGGGGTCCGGTTGGCGGCGGCCTCGTCGGCCATGCCGTTGAAGGTGACGGAGGAACTGTCCTCGGCACCGGCCTTCATCATCTCGATGTAGGCGGGGTAGGTGTAGCCGCTGATGGGATAGCGCAGGTTGTCGGCATGGGGGCCGACAACGGCAAGCTTCAGGCCCTTTCTCAGGGGCAGGGTACCGTCGTTTTTCAAAAGAACGATGGACTTTTCCGCAATGCGGCGGCTGAGGTCGGCCTTGTCCGGATTGGTCATGGCGGCGCGGACCTTGTCCACATCCACGTAGGGGTTCTCGAACAGGCCGTACTCGAACTTGATGGTCAGCACGCGGCGGACCGATTCGTCAATGAGGGCTTCGTCCAGTTTGCCCTCCCGGACATAGTCGGGCAGCTGACGGTAGGCGTTGCCGATGGGGATCTCGGTGTCCAGGCCGCCCTTCTTGGCCAGCAGGCCCGCCTCCTTGTAGGTGGGGGCAAGGTGGAAGTAGTTGTACATCTTCATGATGGCGGCGCCGTCGGAAGTGAGCATACCGCGGTATTTCATGGTATCCCGCAGCAGGGTGCGGGCAATCTTCTTGTTGGCGCCCACGCACATGCCGTCGATTTCGCCGTAGTTGGCCATCATGCCCGAGACGTCCGCTTCGTTGGCGGCGGCCTCAAAGGGGGTGGCGAAGGTCTCGTACAGCTCCCGGTCATTGATGCGGGCCACGGCGCAGTTCAGGCCGGACTGGCTCTCGGCGTAGCCCAGGAAGTGCTTGGCGATGCAGGCCACGCCCTCCTTGTCCTTGCCCTGCATGCCCCGGACGTACTCCACGCCCATCTGGCTGATGAGATAGGGGTCCTCGCCGTAGGTCTCGTAGGTACGGCCCCAGCGGGGATCCCGGGAGACGTCGATGACGGGGCTCATGGCCGAGTTGATGCCGACCGAGCGGCTTTCCTGCCCGATGACGGCGGCCATCTCACCGGCCAGTTCCGGCTCCCAGGTGCAGCCCACGTTGATCTGGGCCGGGAACAGGGTGCCGCCCGCAGCCGGGTAACCGCAGAGGTTCTCGGTCTGGAGGGCAACGGGGATGCCCAGACGGGTCTCCTCCACAAAATAGTGCTGCAGTTCGTTGGAGATCTCGGCGATCTGCACCGGGTCAACGATGCCCACCATGGAATACTGGGTGAAGCGGCCGTGACCGTCGGGGAACTTTTCCCGCAACGTCTCGATGCTGACTTTTCCGTCCTTGATGAAGGAAGCAGGCAGGTCGCCGCAGAGCTGGGCGGCCTTTTCCTCCAGGGTCATGCGGGAGAGCAGGTCCTCCACGCGCTCGGGAATCGGTTTGGTGCTGTCCTTGTAAAGCTCCATGAGGAACTCCTTTCATAAAATGGAACGTTGGGCGAAGACAGAAAACATTTATTTATTAAATAAAGTAACAAGAAAACAGGAAAAAGTCAATAATAAAACGCACCTATATTGAAAAAATACCGAAAAAGTGCCAAAAACCTGGAGGGCCGCACAATTCCGGTGCGGGACCGGGGGGATTGCCATGGGAGGGAGCCCGCGGCTGTATCTGCGAACGGGGAACCGGTCTGGCTGCCATGCACCTTTCTGGGCAGAAAAAAAGAGCCGCTTTGTCAGCGGCTCCAGAGCACACGAGTATCCAGAATCAGAGAACGGCAGTCCCGTCGCCGCCTTCGAGAACCAGAATCCGGTCCCGGTCAGAGCCCCCCGTGTGGCGCAGGGCGGTGCCCCGGTCGGTCAGGCTGCGGCAGGCTTCCAGCACCATGGGGGTGATCCGCTCTCCCGGCACAATGAGGGGCACCCCCGGCGGGTAGGCCCAGACGAACTCGGCGGCTACCCGGCCCTCCGCCTCCGCCAGGGGGCAGGGGACGGCGGGCTGTGCCAGCGCCCGGGCGATGGTGCACACCGCCTCCCCCGGCGGGGGCGGGGCGGGATGGCTGACCGTCTGCCCCGGGGCGGCGGACGCGGCGGCGTCGATCTCCTGCAAGGCATGGGCCAGCCGGTCCAGGGCATCGTCGGCATCACAGGGGCTGGTCATGGCCAGCACCAGGTCCCCGCACACTATCTCCAGCTCAAAGCCCCGGTCCCGCAGGGCATCGGCCAGCCGGGCGCCGGTCAGGCCTGCGCCGCTGCCGTCCAGAAGGATCTTGCCCGGGTCGCGGGCAAAGCAGGCGGGATGACGGGCAAGGACGTCCGCCCCGTGGCAGAACACCCGCAGCCGGGAAAGCCCGGCCACCGCCCGGTCAAAGCGGTCCAGCCGCCCGGCCCAGGCGGCAAACCACTGCTCGCCGTGGGCAGCCAGCAGGCCGGTGCAGCCGTCCAGCGACGCCATGAGCGGGTAGGAGGGGGAGCTGGTCTCAAAAATCTCCAGCTGCCGGGCAATTCTGTCTGCAAGCCCGGGGCCGTACACCCCGCCCAGGTGGAGCAGCGCCGTCTGGGTCAGGCTGGGCAGCGTCTTGTGGGGGCTCTGGATGACCACATCCGCCCCCGCGGCCAGCGCTCCGCCCTGCCAGCCGTATCTCGCCGCCATGGGCAGGTAATGGGCGCCGTGGGCCTCGTCCACCAGCAGGGGCACCCTCCGGGCATGGCAGAGGCCGGCAATGGCGGCGATGTCGCTCAAGACGCCCTCATAGGTGGGGCTGGTGAGGATGACGCAGCGGGCTTCGGGGCAGGTGTCCAGGGCGTTGGCCAGGTCGGCAGGGGCCACGCTGCCGTGGATGCCGAAGGCCTCGTCCGGCCGGGGCATGACCCACCGGGCGTGCAGATCCCCCAGCTCCAGGGCGTGAAAGACGGATTTATGGCAGTTGCGGGCGGCGATCACCGTGCTGCCTGCGGGGGCCAGCGCCCGTATGCCCGCCAGCAGCCCGCAGGTGGCCCCGTTGACCAGGTAGAAGGTGCGGGCAGCCCCCCACAGGGCGGCGGTGCGGGCCATGGCGTCGGCCAGGATGCCGTCGGCGTCGTGGAGGTCGTCGGCGCCGGGAACCTCGGTAAAGTCCCAGGCGGCGGGCAGGCCGGGGGCGGGGTCCACCCGGCGCTTGTGCCCCGGCATGTGCAGGGGATAGCGGGTCTTTGCCAGCGCGATGAGCTGGGTCTCGAGAATATGGGTGTCCTGGGGCATGGTCTCTCTCCTGAAAAAAGGCTCAGCCCTGGGCCGCGTCGGCGCCGGGCAGGGTGACAAAGGTGGGCTCATGGCCCAGGGCGGGCAGGATCTTGTGGAGCAGATCGTCGGTGGACAGCCGCAGGCTGGAGGTGTTCTCGCAGGGGTGGCAGCCGAAGAAAGCCCCCTTGCGCACATCTTCATCGATGAGCAGGCGGACGCGGCGGTCGGGGTCGTTCATCAGGGCCAGCACGCTGACGCTGCCGGGGTGCACGTCCAGCAGCTCCGCCATTCTGTCCGCGCTGCCGAAGCTCAGCCGGGCGATGCCCAGCTGGTGGGACAGGTCCTTGGTGTGGAACACCTTGTCCCCGGGGATCATGAGCAGATAAAAGGCGGTCTGCTGCCGGTTGCAGAGAAACAGATTCTTGCAGATGGTGGCGTCGAGGACGCGGTCAATGTCGGCGCAGACCTCCATGGTGTCGGCGGCGGGATGATCCACCCGCTCATAGGACACGCCGAGGCGGTCGAGAAAATCATAGCAGCGCACTTCCCGCGCACTGCGGGCAAGGCACTCCTCCGCCGTGGGGCGGCCGGAAACAAGCTGCATGGGAAACTCCCTCCTGATCTGTAAATCCAATGTGGAAAGGTTGAAAAATCAGTCCAGCACCAGGCGGGCGGTGCTGCCGGCCCGGGTCTTTTCCACCAGGATCTGGCGGGTCAGACGGTTCTGCAGCGCCTCCACGTGGCTGATGACGCCGATGAGTTTGTCGCTGCCTGCCAGGGCGGCCAGGGTGTCCACCGCCTTTTCCAGGGCGTCGGGGTCCAGGGTGCCGAAGCCCTCGTCGATGAAGAGGGTGTCGATGCGCACCCCTCCGGCGCTCTGCTGGATGATGTCGCTGATGCCCAGGGCCAGGCTCAGGGCAGCCATGAAGCTCTCGCCCCCCGACAGGCTGGCCACCGGGCGGTACTTGCCGGTGTAGGCGTCAAAGACGTCCAGGTCCAGGGCCGTCTTGCCCGAGATGGCGTCGCTCTGGCGGCGGCGCAGGCGGTACTGGCCGTCGGTCATGCGGAAAAAGCGGCGGTTGGCGGCCTCAATGACCTCGTCAAAATAGAAGGCCTGGACGTACTGCTCAAAGGGCAGTTTGATCCGCCCCGCCACGTTGCCGTTGAGGGTGCGGGACAGGCTGTCCAGCACAGCGTGGCGCTGGTGGGCGGCATCGGCCCGGCGGCGGGCGGCGGCCAGCTGTCGGGCGGCGGTGCGGTTGGCGGTCAGGCGCTGGTCGGTCTGCCGGCGGGCATTTTCGGAGACGGTGCGGACCTCCTTCTGATGGGCAAAGGCTTTTTCCAGGGCGGACAGGTCGGCGTCGGCGCCCCCGGCATGGGCCAGGGCGTCGTTGAGGGCGCGCACCCGCTCGGTGAGGGCGGTCTGCCGGGCCTCGGTCTGGCGCCGGGCCTGGGCGGCGTCGTCCAGCGCCCTGCGCAGGGCGTCGGACTTTGTCTGCAGATCGGCCCGGGCCTTGTGCAGGGCGTTGGGGTCGGGGTAGCGCAGCGCCCCGGCGGCGGTCTGGACCTTGGCCTCGGCGGCAGCCTGTCCGGCGGCCTTGCCGGCGGCGTCGGCCTGCAGGGCGGTGATCCGCTGGGCCAGGGTTTTCCGCTGGTCGGCCAGGGCGGTCAGCCGGGCGGACAGTTTCGCCGCCCGGTCCTTCAGGGCGCGGAGAGCGTCCAGCTTGGCGGACAGCTCCTGCAAGCCGTTCTGGAGGCTGCGGTGCTGGGCGTTCAGGGCGGCGGCCAGACCGTCGTCGTTTAGCTGGGCTGCAGGGGGACCGTCGTAGCGGTTTTTGCGCCGGGCAAAAAAGGCGTCGGCGTCCTTGACAAAGGTCTCCCGGGCGGCCCGGGCGGCGGCTGCGGCGCTGCCTGCCTCGGCGGAGGCCTGGGTGGCGGTTTTCTGGCAGCGGGTCAGGACCCTGGCGGCGTCGTCCACCTCCTTCTCGGTGACGGCGGTACCGGACAGCCGGGCGGGGGCGGGATGGCTGGTGGAACCGCAGACGGGGCAGGGAAGGCCCTCCTGCAGGTCCCGGGCCAGGAGTCCTGCCCGCTGGGCGTTGAGGGCCCGCAGCAGGGCGGTGTGACGGCCGGAAGCCTCGTCGGCGGCTTTCTGGGCGTCCAGGTAGCGGCCCTGGGCCCTGCGGGCGGTTTCGTCGGCGGCGCGCAGGCCGGGCAGGGCCTTGAGAAGGGCGCCGCAGCTGTCCAGCAGCGACTTTGCCGTCTCGGCCTGGGCCTCCATCCGGGCCAGGTCGGCGTCGGGGGTGCCGCAGTCGGCCAGGGCTTTTTCGGTGTCGGTCTGTTCCTTTGCCAGGTCGGCGTCCTGCTGCCGGGCGGCAGCCAGGGCCCGGGCGGCGGCGGAGGCTTCCCGGCGGGCGGTCTCCGCCGCCTTGCGGGCTTCCGCCAGGGCTTTGTGGCGGGGCAGCTCCTCCTCCAATGCCTGCAGGGAGGCGGCCAGCGTCTCCAGCTCGGGGCGGCGGGCCTCGGTGTCGGCCCAGGCCTTCTGCTGTTGCGGCAGGGCGGCCTGGAGGTCGGCCAGGGCTTTCTGCGCCTCGGCCAGTTCGGCCCGCTGCCTGGCCAGGGAACGGGCGGATTCCAGGGCGGCGGAGGTCTTTGCAATCTCATCGTCAACCCGCTCCAACGAAGCGACGGCGGAGGCATAGGCCTCCTCATCCACGGCAATGAGCTGCTTGGCCAGCTCGATGGCCCGGGGAGCCTGATAGGGGTCCTGGGCCGCCTGGAGATCGGCCAGCTCCCGGGCGTTTTCTTCCGGCAGCTTTGGGGAGGGGACCAGCGCGTTGATCTGCAGCAGCACTCCGTCGTCTGCCCGCGCGGCCTCGGCCTCCGCCTCCCGGGCCCGGCGCTGGGCGGCGGCCCCCAGCTGCTGATAAAAAGCGGTGTCGAACACCTGCCGCAGAATGGCGCTGCGGTCGGCGGAAGGGGCGTTGAGCAGCCGGGTGAAGTCGTTCTGGGCCAGCATGGACACCTGGGCAAACTGCCGGGCGTCGATGCCCAGCAGGTCGGTCACGGCGGCGGTGACCTGCCGAGTGCCGGATACCGGTTCCTCCGGTTCCCGCAAAAGCTCGGCCTTGGCGGCGGCGGTGGTGGTGCCCTCCCCCCGGGCCTTGCGGCGCAGCTGTTCGGGGGCGCGGTATACAGTATAGGTGCGGCCCCGGTGCTCGAAGGTCAGGCGGACGTAGGTGGTGGCGGCGGGGTCGGCAAAATCGCTGCGCAGCATGTCGGGGGCGCGGTAGGTGCCGGTCACCTCGCCGTAGAGGGCATAGGTCACCGCGTCAAACAGCGCCGTCTTGCCCGCGCCGGTGTCGCCGGAAATGAGAAACAGCCCGCCCTGCCCGAACCGGGAAAAATCCAGCTCGGTTTTGCCGGCATAAGGCCCGAAGGCGCACAGCTCCAGGGTCAGCGGTCGCATGCAAGCACCTCCTCCCGCAGCTTGGCCAGGGCGGCGGTCTCGTCGTCGGTGGGATCCCGGCCCTGCACCGTCACAAAGAAATCGGCAAACAGCTCCTCAAAGCTGCGGCGGCGCACCTGGGCGGCGGTCTGGGCGGCATCGTCCGCAGTACCGTTGCCGGGCTTGTAGTCCAGCTTCATGGCGTTGGGGTAGGCGGCCCGCAGCCGGGCCATGGCGTCGGGAATGGGCGTATCGTCGGTGAGGGTCGCCCAGATGTAATCGTCGGCGTCGCATACGGCGGCGGGGTCGGTGAGTTTTGCCAGAGGCCCCTCCAGATGACGCATGGCACGGCGGGGGTGCAGGTCGATGAGCTCCACCTCCGCCTGCCCGGCGCCGTCAATGGTGACAAGCGGCACCGATTTCCGGGCGCCGCACTCGTCCAGGGAGTAGCACAGCGGACTGCCCGCATACCGCACGGTGGGACTGCCCACCGCCTGGGGGCGATGGATGTGCCCCAGGGCGGTGTAGCAGAAACCGGCAAACCGGGCGGCGTCCACCTGCTCCACCGTGCCCACCTCGACGGCGCAGCTCTCGCTGCCGGAGACCTGCGGCGCCTTGTGGGCGGCGGTAACAAACTGATGGGCGGCCAATACCCGGCGGACCCCGTCCCCGGCGGGAATGCCGCCCAGGGCGGCGGCCACGGCATCGTCATAGCAGCTGATGGTGGCGTCGGGCAGATGGTGGCGCACGGTGGCGGCGCGCACAAAGGGCAGCAGATAGAACTCCACGGGGCCGTCGTCGTCGGACAGGACCACGGGGGAGAGCTGTCCGGTGTAGCGCCCGGCCAGCCAGACTCCCTGCCGGGCCAGCAGCTGCCCGGCATAGTCCAGCCGCTCGGCGCTGTCGTGGTTGCCCGAGATGGCCAGCACCCGGATGTCCCGGCGGGCCAGCTCGGTCAAGAACCAGTCCAGCAGCAGCACGGCGGAGGCGGGGGGCTGGGGCACGTCGTAGATGTCCCCCGCCGCCACCACCGCCTGCACGCCCCGGGACGCGCAGAGATCCACGATCTGCTCCAGGATATACCGCTGGTCCTCCAGCATGTCGAAGCCGTTGACCCGCTTGCCTAAGTGCAGGTCAGCCAAGTGAAGAAAGCGCATACGCCGCCTCCTTGTCTATGAAATGGGATGAACGGAAAGGGAAAAGTTCCGGCTCAGCGCCACAGCTTTTCCCAGGTTTTCAGCTCCATGGTCACGCCGGGCAGGGCCTCCACGGTCTCCACCCCGGCGGGCCGGAAGCCCCGCTTTTTGCAGAATGCCTCCGCCTGCAGGTCCCGGGCCCAGACTTTCAGGAACACCCGGGTGCGGCCGTCGCCCTCGGCCAGGCGCTGGGCGTAGGTCAGCACTCCGCGGCCGATGCCCCGGCCCCGTACGTCCTCGCAGAGATACAGCCGGGAAATGCACATGCCCCCCACGGGGGACAGGTCCAGGGCAAAATAGCCCACCTCCCGGCTGCCCAGGTAGATGAGGAAATAGTTGACGCCGTCCCGGATCTCATCCTCGGTCAGGTCCTCGTTCTGGTAGGTCTCGGCCAGCAGAAGGCCGTTCTTGCCCCCCAGCTTGCGGTAGACGTTGGGAAAGATCTCCCGGGCCAGCTCGGCCACGCGGGCGATATAACGGGCTTTGGTCACCTGTTTGTAGCTCGGATTCATAGGGAAACTCCTTTTCAATGAATGGGTGGAACAATGGGTGGATCACTGGACGGTCACCGACACCTGTGCGGGCATGCAGGCTGCCCAGTCTCCCTCCCGGGAAAGACGGCCGAAGCCCTCGCACAGATGGTCGGGGCAGGGGCTGTCCACAAAGGCGATGGTGCCGTCCCGCACCTGCAGATGGACGGTATAGCCGTTGCTGTCCAGGTCATAGTCGGCATCCTTGTCCAGGGAGACTTCCATGGTCTTTTGGGGATCGCCGTACTGGATGAGGGCGGTGCGCCCCGTGCCGCCCCGGGTAAAGAAATAGAGCAGGGCGGCCAGCAGCACCACCACGCCCACAAAGACAAGGGTGCCCCGCCGCGGACCGGAAAAAAACTTGTGCATCAGAACCTCCTGGGGAATATGCGGGGGAGATCAGTCGGGGTCAAAGGGGAGGGTGAGGGTCTTGCCGTCAAAGCCTGCCTCCGCCCCGGCAAAGAACTGCCGGGCCGCCGCCAGGCCGGGTCCCGTGTCGGTGACGGCGGCGCTGTAATGGGTCAGCCACAGCCGCCGGACCCCGGCCTCCGCCGCCAGCCGCCCCACCTCGTGGCAGGTGGAATGGCCGTACAGCCGGGCCTTGTCCGTAAAGTCGGCGGTGGGGTAGGTGGAATCCATGCAGAGGAGATCCGCCTCCCGGGCGGCCTCTGAGAGGGCGGCGCAGGGGCCGGTGTCGGTGGCGTAGACCACCCGCAGCCCCCGCCGTGCCGGGCCCAGCACCTGGTCGGGGGAAAAGCCCTCCGCCTCGTGCCCGGCCTGCAGCTCCCGCCACAGCCGGACGGGGATGCCCAGCGCCCGGGCGCGGTCGGGGTCAAAGCGGCCTGCCCGGGGCAGGGTGAAGGCGTACCCGCAGCAGGGGGCGCGGTGTTCCAGGGGGAAGGCGGTGACTTCCCCGCCCAGCACCGGCAGAGGCCCTGCCAGGGGGGCGTCCTCGGCCAGATGGAGGGCAAAGGGCAGCGGCCCTGCCACCGCCAGAAAGGCCTGCACCAGCGCCGTCAGCCCCGGCGGCCCCGCCATGAGCACCGGCTCGGTGCGGCCCAGGGCGGCTATGGTCTGCCACAGCCCCGGCAGGCCGAAGATGTGGTCCCCGTGGTAGTGGGTCAGCAGGATGGCGTCCACCTTGTACAGGCTGACGCCCCAGCGCCGGGCCGCTGTCTGGGTACCCTCGCCGCAGTCGATGAGCAGGCTGCGCCCGGCCACCGTCAGGGCCAGACTGGCCAGCGCCCGGTCGGGCAGGGGGCGGGTGCCGCCGCAGCCCAGCAGTGTGGCAGTGAGCATGATGGTCTCCTTTCCGGATGGTCCGGGCGGCAGGACTGCCAAATCCCGGGACGCTGCTGCGTCTGTATTGGTATAGTACCCTATTATAGCACCCGGATGCCATGGGGAAAAGTACGCCCCGCACTTGCAAAAAACGGGGCGGGATGCTATGGTATTGGTACGTATAGTTTTATAAAATTCCACGTTATAACGTGTGAAAATGGATGTCGAACACAACGGAGGGTAGAAACCATGGCAAGACGACACAAGATGTGCCTTTTGGGGCTTTTGACCGCGCTGGTGCTGATGCTGTGCGGATGCAGCGCATCCGACCTGCATCTGCCCGAGCAGGTGGATCTGTTTGTGGGGGACAGCTTCCCCCTGGCCTCGGCGGTGGAGTGGGACGGGGAGACGGATGCCGCCTCCGCCGCCCTGCTGCTGACAGCGGCAGAGGACAACGGCATTACCGTCTCCTTTGCCAGTGCCGACCCGGGCATTGCCATGGTGGACGGCCAGGGCATCATCCAGGCCGCTGCCCCCGGCGAGACGACGGTGACGGTGTCCTGCCCGGCCTTCGGGTATGAGGCTCAGGTGGCGGTGACGGTGTCGGAGCCCCTGGGCGGACTGTACATGGAGAGCACCCTGGACCTTCAGCCGGGACAGACCGGCAGCCTCAACCCCATGCTGCCCGGCGGCGATCTGTCCCAGGTGCGGTATGCGGTGGAGGACCCGGCGGTGGCGTCGGTGGATGCCGACGGCACCGTCACCGCCCTGGCGGAGGGCATCACCGCCATCACCGCCACGGTGGAGGGCAGTTCTCTCACCGCAGAATGTGAAGTGGTGGTGGGCACCCCGGTGCAGGGGGTACAGGTCTCCCGCCCGGCGGCGCAGCTGGACCCGGGACAGGCCATGGTGCTGAGCGCCCGGGTCTGGCCGGACAAGGAGGCGGCGGTCCGCTGGTCCACCACTGACCCGGCGGTGGCCACGGTGGACGAGGGCGGCAAGGTGACCGCCCTGACCCCCGGCACGGCGGAGATCGTGGCGGAAGTGTCCGGCATGCGTGCGTCCTGCACCCTGACCGTCACCGGGGCCGCTACGGCGGAAACGGCTACGGCGGAGACCGCCACTGCCGAGACCGCTGCCTCTGCCACGCCTGAAAATGCCACCCCCGAGAGCGCTACCCCCGAAAGTGCTGCTCCTGAGACTGCCACGGCGGAAACGGCCACCCCGGAATCCGCCGCCGTGCCCGAGACATCCCGGCCCATGACCCCGGAGGCGGCAACATCCGAACCGTCGGCCGCCACAGGGGAGACCGCGGAGGAAGATGCAGCACCCGCCGCCGCGGCCATGGAGACCGGGGAAACGGCGCAGCCCGCCACCCCCGAGTCCGCCGCAACCCCGGAGAGCGCGGCCCTGACCCCGGAGACGGCACAGACGCCGGAGTCGGCCACTCCGGAAAGTGCCACCCCTGAATTAGCCACCCCCGAGACTGCCACAGGGGAAAGTGCGCCTCAGGGAGAAAGCCCGGCGCCGGGGGATGCCACCGGCGGGACCCCATCCGATCAGGAGGGCGGCGGCTGGCTGGACTGGCTGCGGGATGCCTTCTCCCGGTTTTTCGGGGGCTGAGGCCGCCCGGAGGATAAAATCGATAAAAATAGTCGTAAATCTGTCGGAGATATGTTACAATAAGGAAAAGACCCTTGCGGTCAGTAGACCGGCGTCTCCTTCTGGGACTGGGCATACTGCCGCGGGGTGATGTGATACTCCGCCCGGAACGCCCGGTAAAAGTTGGCGTAATCCCCGAAGCCGCAGTACTGGCAGACCTCGCTGGGAGCGACCCCACTGCCCAGCAGCTGCTTGGCAATGAGCAGCCGCTTCTGCAAAATATAGCGGTGTACCGTTGTACCCACCTGCCGGTCGAACTTGCGCAGCAGGTGGTATTTGCTGATGAAAAACCGGTCGGCCAGATCGTCCAGCGTCAGCGTCTCGTTGTAGTGGGCGTTGATGTACTCCACCACCGCGTCCACCACCCGGTCGCAGGTGCAGGCGGGGGGCTGGGCCGCCGCCTCGGTGACCGCCTTGTTCAGGGCCACCAGCAGCGAGACCAGACACCCCGTGGCCAGAAGATCGCTGCCGTACTCCTCCTGGCTGTGCAGGGTGCCCAGCGTCTCCAGCTGGCGGCGGAAGTCGGCGCTGCCCTGGGGGGAGGGACGCAGCAGATTGCCGTGTCCCGGCTGGGAGGCGTCGAAACACCGGGTCAGGCTGGTCCTGGCACTGGAAAGCCCCTCCAGATAATTGCGGGCCACCCACAGCACAATGCGCTCGTAGGGCTCGGCGTCGGTGGAGATGCGCGCCTGGTGCAGCTCCAGCGGGCTGATGAGCATGATGTCCCCCGGCCGCACCTGGTAGATGCGGTTTTCCACCGTGTAGGAGACCCGCCCCCGCAACAGCAGGTAGATCTCGTAAAAATCATGGTGATGCAGGGCAACTTCGTTGAGGTAGGTGCTGCGGTAGCGGTACACCTCAAAATCCGGCGCGATCATCTCCTGCCGGGAAGTAAAGTCCTGAAAACTGGCACCCATCGCTGTATCGTCCTTTCTGCGGGATTGTCTGCCGTCAGCCGCCCTGTCTGACGGTCGGGAACGTTCCCCTCTATACATATATAGCATGACGCGGCAATTTTTACAAGGTATCAAGCAATCCAGTCAATTTGAATTGTAAAAATAATGGCGTATACTGTGCATTGCAGGGCGAAAAAAGAGAAACTGCGCCCCGCAGTCAGCCTTTTGGTAAAACAAGGGCACACAGCCGTCCGGGAGGCCCGGCGCGGCAGCCCTTCAATTTGGATAAGGAGAGATTTTGCCATGAAGATGAATGCTGCATCCCTGCAGGACAAAGCCGGCTGGCAGGCCGTCAACGTCACCCTGCCTGCCTTCGACCACGCCGCCATGACCGCCGCCACCAAGGAACACCCCATCTGGGTCCACTTCGGCGCGGGCAACATTTTCCGCGGATTTATCGCTGCCCTGCAGCAGAAACTGCTCAACCAGGGCCTGGCCGACAAGGGCATCATCGCAGCCGATACCTTCGACTACGACATCATTGACAAGATCTACACTCCCTTCGACAACCTGACCATGATGGTCACCCTGAATCCCGACGGCACCACCAGCCGCGAGATCATCGGCTCCGTGGCCGAGGGCCTGCGCGCCGACAGCTCCGACGCCGCCATGATGGCCCGCTTCAAGGAGATCTTCACCGATCCCAGCCTGCAGATGATCTCCTTCACCATCACCGAGAAGGGCTATGCCCTCTACCGTCCCGACGGCAGCCTGATGCCTGTCGTTCAGGCCGACATCGACGAGGGCCCCGCCCATGCCCGTCACGCCATGAGCATGGTCGCCGCCCTGCTGTTCGAGCGTTTCAACGCCGGCAAGTATCCTCTGGCCGTCGTCAGCATGGACAACTGCTCTCACAACGGTGAGAAGCTGCAGTCCAGCGTCATGACCGTGGCCAAGGCCTGGGCCGAGAAGGGCTACGTGGGTCAGGACTTCATCGACTACCTGTCCGATGAGAGCAAGATCACCTTCCCCTGGTCCATGATCGACAAGATCACCCCGCGCCCCCACAAGATCGTCGAGGAAGCTCTGGCTGCCGACGGCATCGAGGATATGGCGCCCATCGTCACCGGCAAGAACACCTTCATTGCGGCCTTCGTCAACGCCGAGCGCCCGCAGTACCTGGTCATCGAGGACAAGTTCCCCAACGGCCGTCCCGCTCTGGAAAAGGCCGGCGTCTACATGACCGACCGCGACACCGTCAACAAGACCGAGCGCATGAAGGTCACCACCTGCCTCAACCCCCTGCACACCGCCATGAGCGTTTACGGCTGCATGCTGGGCTACACCCTGATCTGCG
>CALXHO010000052.1 GCA_944388125.1 uncultured Gemmiger sp.
CGGAGCCGGCGGTCTGGATGGCGCCCCCGTACAGCAGCAGTTTTTCGGTCAGTGTGGTTTTGCCGGCGTCGGGGTGCGAGATGATCGCAAATGTGCGCCGGCGCTCAATTTCTTCGCGCATGGATGCCATAGGTACTGCTTCTCTCCTTCAAATGTGCGCCGGGATGCCGCCCGGCGTGCGTGGTTCCTTTGGACGGACAAAGACGGCGGCGTCCCTGCCCGGTGTGATCGTTCGTTTTGTGCCCCGGCCCGGCATCGGCGCCCGGGGCCTGAACGGGAAGCAGAAGTCGTTTTACATTTTCCCTCTCCTCACAAACAAGACATACTTATTTATCATACATGGTTTTGGTCGGGATTGCAATAGATTTTTGCCCATGCTGCGGCTGTTTTCCGGCATGGGAGGCCTGTCTTGTAAAATTGCGGCAAAGGTTTTGCCCCGCGCAGGGCGGCATGGTACAATGTCCTCAGAAGACTATGGGAGGAGGATACTCCATGCAATGGCAGTATACCATGACAAAACAGGAAATCCGCGCCCAGATCCGCGCTTTGACCCGGATCCGGGGGAGCATTGCCGGCCGGCAGATTCACCGCCTGCGGCTGGTGGAACCCCTGGCCTTTGCGGCGGCCATGCTCGTCTTTTCCCTCATTCAGCTGGACGGCCTGCCCACGGAAGCACAGATGGGGGAGGCGGTCTTTCTGCTGATCCTGATCGTGCTGATGGCCTTGCTGATCTGGGCGCTGGTTCCGGCCCAGTATGTCTCCATACAGATGTCGGCGCTGCGCCGGGGGCTGGCCCAAATGACATCACAGCCCTATACCGTCCGACTGGAGGAAGGCATGGTGACGGTGGAGGGCCCCGGCATCAGCGGGGAACGCGGACAGATCCGCCGCAGGGCCTCCGACCTGGAAACGATACAGTCCGACCGGGCGGGGCTGGTGCTGGTGTTCCGGGACGGAGCAGGGCTTTTGATGCCGCTGTCCGCTTTCAGTGAAGCACAGCCCCTGCCGTACAGCCTCAGCCTCTTTGAACAGGCGCGGCATGCCCGGCCTGCTGCCCCGGAAGGCAGGACAGAACAAAAAGAACCCGCCGGCCCGGTGCATACCGGTTTTGTACCGGACAGCGCAGGCGGCGGGACCTTTGTGCAGACCATTGATCGGGAGACGGCAGGACTCCTGCTTCGGGAGCGCGCCATAGCAGTGCTGAAAACCACGGCCTACTGGCGGCGGAAATGGCCCGCCCTTGTGTTGATCCTGCTGGGCGGCAGCTATCTCACCTGGCAGTACGGCGGGATCGGCCTGCTGGTTTTGGCCGCAGCGGTGGCGGCAGTGGCATACGGCGTGTCCCATCCCTCCGACAGAGAGCTGGACCGTATTTCCGGCACCTTCACTGTGGAGCTGGCGCCGGACGCCCTGCACCTGGATGACGGCAAGGGCGGCAGCTGGTGCATCCCCTATGCGGGCTGCTTCCTGCTGGAGACGCCCCATTCCTTTGTGCTCTGCCGCCCTGGTGCGACGGCGGGATTCAGCTTTGCCCGGTCCGCTTTCGGAAACGGGGCGGAGCAGGAGGCTTTCCTTGCCGCGCTCAATGCCCGCCTGGGCGCTTGATGACGAGACAGGGCAGGGGAGCGTCCTCGGCCCAGTTGGCAAACTCGCAGACCAGTACGGTGTAGCGGCTGAGGGGAAGAGCACGGAAAAATTCCAGTGCGGCGTGCTTTTCGCTGTCGCCGATGACCTTGCCGCTGTACAGGATGGCGGACAGGACACCGCCCGGTCTGAGGGCGTCCAGCCCGGCCTGCAAGGCACGCAGGGAGTTGTCCGCCTGGGAGTGGACCGCATGGGAGGCGCCGGGCAGCCAGCCGAAGTTGAACATGACGCAGTCGGCAGAGCCCGGCGGGGCAAAGCGGGCGAGATCGGCATGATCGGCCTCCAACGCTTGGCCGACGGCTTCCATGCCGTTCCGGGCCAGCAGGGCGTTGGTGGCCCGGACGGCCTCTGACTGAATGTCCAGCCCCAACACCCGACCGTCCGGCCCGGCCAGCCCGCAGAGAAACAACGTGTCGTGTCCGTTGCCGCAGGTGGCATCCAGGTACAGCCCGCCCGGGGCCAGCATCCCCGAAAGCAGCCGGTGCACCAGCTGCACGGCGGTGAGATCGGGCACCCGCAGGCGCCGCAGCACGCCGTCCGCCTCCGCAAAGCCGAAGCGTCCGGCCAGGGCAAACGCTGCGGCGTTGGAGGCGTCGGGCAGCGGTGCAGTGAAGCAGCTCTCGGTTTGTGTGTCAAATCCGCCGTTGCGGCGCAGAATTTCCTTGAGCAGATAGCAGCCGTACCCCTTGCCCTGCCACCGGGGATCGATGGCAAAAGCGGTGAAGCGGCTGCCTTCCAGCACGGCGGAACCGATGACCGACTGCTCCTTATATAATAGGTACCGGGTCCCGGTGCCCAGAACCTGCTCCTCGATACGCATAGCAACCCCTCCGGCCTGATACAATAGAACTGTTGAATCCTATTGTAAGGCGGGGCTGCCCGCCGTGTCAAACCGGCCCTGCCGCCCGTCTCCGGCCCGGCGGGGGATAGAGGTCTGCCCGCAGGCAAAGCGGTTCCGTTTTGCGATGGCAAGGCCCAAAACCGGCTTTTCACATTTATTTCACGGTGACAAAAAACGTATTTCACAATTAGCCGGTATACTATGGTCAAAGGTTCGGGAGAACAGGAAAAAGAACCGCCCCGGAACCTCGGATCCTGAAGAAAGGAAGATCTCTATGAGCAACGAGTTTGATTATTCGGGACTTTATCATAATAACGATCAGAACAGCGCGCCCAACGGCACGCCCGACAACGCGGCCCCCAACAGCGGTGCGGCGGAAAATACCGCATCCAATGCAGCGCAGAGCCAGCCCGCCGGCCAGTCCCAGCCGCAGGGCGGCAGCGACGGCAGCTACCCCAATGTGGGCAGCAGCGGCATGAACACCGCCAACACCGCCCGCACCGATTATTCTTCCCAGCAGGCCGGCCAGCAGTCTCAGGCGCAGAGCGCCCAGGCGGACGGCTACACCAGCACCATGCATGGCGGCGGCAGCAACGGATACAACTATACCAGCGCGCCGTCCCAGCCTCCCAAGAAAAAGAAGAAGGGCAACGGCAAAAAGATTGCATTGCGCATCGTTGCCGCTGTCTGTGTGGTGGCACTGGGCTTTGGCAGCGGTTTTGCCGGCGCCATCGTGGCAGCACGTACCGGCCTGGCCGGCAACACGGTAGTCATGCAGACCGTCGACCGCCAGACCAGCGAAAACGGTACCCAGGGCAGCGCGGGCGGCACAGCCCTCTCCACCCAGGATGTGGCCTCGCTGGTCAGCCCCAGCGTGGTTGTCATCACCACTGAGCAGATGGTCAGCTCCAACAACCTGTGGTTCGGCGGCAGCTATGTCCAGAGCGGCGCCGGTTCCGGCGTCATCATCTCGGAGGACGGCTACATTCTGACCTGTGCCCATGTGGTTAACGGTGCTACCAACGTCAAGGTCCAGCTCAACGGCAGTGATACCCAGTATGATGCCACCGTTGTAGGCCTGGACACCGCTTCCGATATCGCGGTCATCAAGATCGAGGCCACCGGCCTGACGCCGGCTGTCATCGGCGACAGCGACAAGCTGGCCGTGGGTGAGGAAGTCATCGCCGTGGGCAACCCGCTGGGTACCCTGGGCGGCACAGTCACCAACGGCATCATCAGCGCCCTCAACCGTCAGATCACGGTGGAAAACAACCAGATGACCCTGATCCAGACCAACGCGGCAGTCTCTCCGGGCAACTCCGGCGGCGGTCTGTTCAATGCCAACGGTGAGCTGGTGGGCATCGTCAACGCCAAGAGCGATGACAGCAGTGCAGAGGGCCTCGGCTTTGCCATCCCCATCAACAGTGCCGTCTCCATTGCCCAGGAACTCATCAGCACCGGTTACGTTGCCCGTCCGGCACTGGGCGTCACGGTCATCACCATTCAGGATGCGCAGACTGCCATGCAGTACGGTGTCAGCAACTACGGCGTCTATATCATCAGCGTCAGCTCCGGCAGCGGTGCCGAGGCCGCCGGCCTCAAGCAGGGCGACCGCATCGTGTCGGTGGGCGACACGGTGGTTTCCAGCAGCAACGATGTCACCAGCTATATTCAGAACATGAATGTGGGCGATGTGGTGTCGCTGCAGGTGGAGCGTGACGGCAAGCTGATGAGCTTTGACGTCACCCTGGGCCAGACTTCTGCGGCACAATAAAACAGAAAATCTCCTCATATACCTTGCGGCGGCGGGAAGCAATTCCCGCCGCCGCTTTTTGGTGTTCGGTCCGCGATTGTTGTAAAATTCCGGACGGTCCCTCCGAAACCCCCTTCCCGTATGCTATAATGATGGCAGAAACCCTAACAAAATTCGTCTATCAGGAGGAGGCCATGGAACGGGAATTCTGCTTTGACTGCACCGCGCCCCAGGACAGGGCGATGACACAGAAGGAGATCGCCGGTGCGCTGCAGCGGCGGCTGGATCTGTATACGCGGGAGCGCTGCCCCCGCATGATGGCGCTGGCCGACCGGCTCA
This sequence comes from uncultured Gemmiger sp., assembly GCA_944388125.1. Lineage (GTDB taxonomy): Bacteria > Bacillota > Clostridia > Oscillospirales > Ruminococcaceae > Gemmiger. The sequence goes on from CALXHO010000052.1 coordinate 4,578, forward strand.
ACCGGGTGGAGAAAGTGCCCCCCGAAGTCAGCGAGCGCCGGGCCCGTTGGCGGCTCCGCTTTGCCCCGCTGGACTGGGCGCTGGGAACGCTGATGCTGGCTGCCGCCTGGACCGACCCCATGGAAATGCCGGTGGTGCTGGCAGCGGGACTTGTGGGAATGCTGCTGGGCGTGGTGCTGCTCTGGGGCAGAAAGCGCGGCACGGTGACGGTCCTTCAGCTTGCCGCCGGTGCGGTATTTGTGTTCCTGGGGATAGCCGACCGGGAATCCATGGGCGCCCTGCTCAGTCTGGGTCTTGTGTACCTGGTTATCGGCGTGGTGGCGGCAGTTTCCCGGAAGAAAGCCAGAGAAAGTACCTTTGAGAAACAGGCGCTGCCCCTGCTTGATGCAATGGAAAACGCCCAGGGCCGCCGGGTGTGCCTGATCTTCTCGGATACGGGAATGAAGCTGGCGGTGGGGGAGGATATCTTCCAGGAATACCCCAATGACCAGCTGGAGGCCGCCGTGGAGACGCACAGTCTTCTGGTGCTGGCCTTTGGGGGCCGGGCCGTGACGCTGCAGAAAAAAGACATGGTATCGGGCGGTCTGGATGAGCTGCGCAGCGAACTGGCCAGAATGCGGTACACCGGATTCCAGCCGGACCCGGAATAAATCCTGCCTTGAGAAAACAAAACCCCCGCCGCGGAGTGCGTATCCGCAGCGGGGGTTTGCTGTAACGATGTGGGAAAACCGGGATCAGAAACCGTGGTTCTCGATGAGCTTGCGGCCCATGAGCACGCCCATGACGGAGGCCATCATGAGGCCGCGGGTCCAGCCGGAGGAGTCGCCCAGGCAGTGCAGGCCTGCCAGGTTGGTTTCCAGATCGGTGTCCATGCGGACTTTGTTGGAATAGAACTTGAGCTCCGGGGAGTAGAGCAGCGTCTCGGAGGAGGCAAAGCCGGGCACCACGTGGTCCACCATCTTGATGAACTCGATGATGTTGACCATGGCGCGGTAGGGCATGGCGGCGGTGATGTCACCGGCCACGGCGTCCTTGAGGGTGGGGCGGACGTTGGCACGGGCCAGCTCCCGGGCCCAGGTGCGCTTGCCGTCCAGAATGTCGCCGTAGCGCTGGACCAGAATGTGACCGGCGCCCAGCATGTTGGTCAGCTCGCCCACTTTCTGGGCATACTCGATGGGCTGGTTGAAGGGCTCGGTGAAGTTGTGGCTGACCAGAATGGCCAGGTTGGTGTTGTTGCTCTTGATGTCCTTGAAGCTGTGGCCGTTGACCACCGCCAGATCGTTGTCGTAGTTTTCCTGTGCGACGAAGCCGCCGGGATTCTGGCAGAAGGTGCGGACCTTGTTTTTCCAGGGGTTGGGGTAGCCGATCAGTTTGCCCTCATACAGGACGTTGTTGATGGTCTCCATGACCTCGTTGCGGCACTCGACGCGGACGCCGATGTCCACGGTGCCGGGCTTGTGGGCGATGCCGTGCTTGGCGCAGAGCTTTTCCAGCCAGTCGGCACCGCGGCGGCCGGTGGCAATGACGACCTGTTTGGCGCCGATTTCCCGCTGGACGCCGTTTTCCCGGATGATGACGCCGGTGCAGGTATCGCCGTCCAGCAGAATGTTCTCGCACTCGGTGGAGAACAGCATGTCCACGGCATGGTCGGCCAGATAGTGCTGGATGTTCAGGTAGAGCTGCTGGGCCTTCTCGGTGCCCAGGTGGCGGATGGGGCAGTCCACCAGCTGCAGGCCGGCCTGGATGGCGCGCTTGCGGATGTCCTTGATCTCGGGACCCTCATAGATGCCCTCCACATGGGGGTCGGCGCCGAATTCCAGATAGATCTTGTCGGTGTAGTCGATCAGGCTCTGGGCAAACTCCTCCCCGATCAGCTCCGGCAGTTCACCGCCCACCTCATGGGAGAGGGACAGCTTGCCGTCGGAAAATGCACCGGCGCCGGAAAATCCGGTGGTGATGGCGCAGGTCGGCTTGCAGTTGACGCAGTGGCCCACTTCCGCCTTGGGGCAGTGGCGCTTCTCCACCGGCTTGCCCTTTTCAATCAGCAGCATCCGGGCCTTGCTGCCCTTGCGCAGCAGTTCCAGTGCGGTGAAGATACCGGCAGGGCCGGCGCCGACAATGATCAGATCGTACACAGTTTGCATGGGTCGTCTCCTTGATTTTACAGCGATGAGTATAGTATGCCGTACAAAATGGCAAAATTACCGGCCGGAAGCAAAAGCTCCCGGCCGGAACGGTCACGGGGAATGGAAAAAACGGAAATACACGTTACAGCGACTTCTCCAGCGCCTGGGCGGCCTGTACGATCAGATCGGCACAGACCTCCCGGCCCAGGGCGGCGTTGAGGCAGAGGTCATAGTTTTTGGCCTCGCCCCAGTGGTTTTCGGTATAGTAGTTGTAGTAGCTGGCGCGGGCGCGGTCATGCTTGGCCAGAGTGGTCTCCCACAGCCGGTCGGGCATATCCTTGGCGTCGGGGCGAGCCTTTGCAATGGCGATCCGGTTTTCCAGGGGAGCATAGACAAAGGTGCGCAGCACATCCTTGCGGTCCCGCAGGACGTAGTCACCGCAGCGGCCCAGAATGACACAGGAACCTTTTTCGGCCAGCTCCTTGATGACGTTGCTCTGCAGGATGTAGACCTGGTCGGCCAGGGGCATGGTGTTGCCCATCATGTACAGGCTGTAAATCAGGCTGCTGCTGCGCTGGTTTTCCGACGCGGCGATGGCCTCCTCCGTCAGACCGCTCTTTTTGGCGGCGATGGTGATGAGCTCCTTGTTGTACAGCGGGATGCCAAGCTTGTCTGCCACCGTCTGGGCAATCTCGCTGCCGCCGGAAGCATATTCGCGGGCCATGGTAATGATTACGTGTTCCATTCAGTTCCACCTCACAATCATACTCGCGGCAGCCTGCCGCGGGAAACCGGAAGAATCCGGGAAAGACATACTTTCCCTTATATTATCAGTATAGACGGAAATGGGGAAAAGTGCAAGCAAAAAAGTAAGCGCCTGCGGCGGGGAAAACAGTCTTTGCCAAAGAAAAAATCATCATCCGGACGAAAAATAAAATGCAATTTTCACAAAAACAAAAATGGATATTTGTGCGTTGTGCGCAAAAGCTTCGCCCCCTTGACTTGCCGTGCCGGGTCAAAAAGAACAAGTCCTACTTTTTTCAAAGCAGACCTTTCTCAGGAAGAAAAAAGGGAGGCTGACGCGCTGTCCGAAAGGTCCGACAGCGCAGGGAACAATCAGCCGGTGGTGACAGTGATATCTCCCGTGGTGCTATGGAGGGCAAGGGGCACCTTGCCGGGGCGGGAGACCGTTTTGCCGCAGTGACAGCCGTCCACCGTAATGTCGCCCAGGGAGGAGGCAGCCTCCACCCCCACGCCGGCAAAGTGCACGCGGATATCGCCTGCAACGGTGGTGATGCCGCCCCGACCGGAGAGAGAGCCCGACAGGGTGCAGTCCCCGGAGGTAGCAGACACCTTCACAGCGCCCAGGGAACCCTCGATCTCCACATCACCTGCAATGGTCTCGACGGTGCAGTACTCACAGACCATGCCGGACAGGGAGAGATCGCCCGAGGTGGAGGAAAAGTCCGCAATGGGGGCGCGGCAGTCTTCCAGCCGGACATCCCCCGACACGGTGCCGAAGTGGACAGAGGAGGCAATGACCTCCCGCAGCAGCAGATTGCCGGAGGTGGTGCGGGCGCTCAGCTGGCCGGGGGTGCCGCCGCAGAGGGTGATGTCTCCCGAAACGGTGGAGGCGACGGTCTTGCCGCAGAAGAGCCCCGACAGCCGGAGATCCCCCGAGATCACCTGGAATTCCGCCTGCTGCAGCCGGGTGCCCCGGGGAACAGTGAGGATGACCTCTCCGCCGCCGAGGGAAAAGAGAACCGTCCTGGTCTTGGCGGTCCGGAAGTGGAACACTCCGTCCACGACCTCCGCCCGCTCCAGCCGTTCGCCTTCAGGCAGGCGGTAGCGAACAGCAAAGGCATCGCCCTCCTGCAGGACCACGTCGGGGGTGATGACAGAGAGATCGATGCCGGTAAAGGCATCCAGGGCCATCTCGCACTCACCGGGCCGCGGGTCGGTACCGGCATCCCGCTTTTGGCCCGACAGCATGACAAGAATGCTCCGGACTGCCGCAGGGATCTTCTGCCCCGGGTCGGCACCGGATTCGGGCAGGGGAGCGGTGCCGGAAAGCTCGGCACAAAGGCTGTCGCACAGGGCGCGGGGCGTGCCGAAGTGTTCCCTCAGCTGTTCATAGCTGGAAAGACCGGCCTCCTGGGCGTACTCCCGGTAATAGGACACAATGTCCTCCCGTGCGGTGGCGTCCAGCCGGTCCAGCCCGGCGGACAGTTCTTCAAAATACTGGTCAACAGTCATCCTTGGTCTCCTCCTTCAACAAATGATCCATGCTTTGCCGGAATACCCGCCACTGATCTGTATAGTCGGCGAGGGACTGCCTGCCGCTGTCGGTCAGACGGTAATACCGGCGATTGCGGCCCTGGTAGGGCACATCATAGGTGTCCAGCAGGCCGTTTTTCTGCATCCGCCTCAGCGCCGGGTACAGCGCCGTCTCGGACACATCCAGGATACTGCGCACCTCCTGGGTGAGCTGGTAGCCGTAGGCATCCCGGTTGTTCAGGATGCTCAGCACCACAAAATCCAGAATGGCACCGCCGATCTGAAATCCCAAACGGATCACCTCACTTGTTTGATTTGCTATATTATAAAATGAATAATATTGTCTGTCAACAGTATTCCCACAAAAACCGGACATGAATTTTCCAAGAGGCGGCAACAGGCAGATACCGGCTGCCCGGGCACCGGCGGGGTGGAGGCAGAAGATTGTCATGGAAAAACTCTGCCGCGGACCAGCACGAGCTAGTGCTTTTCCATCGGGGAGGGAGCAAATCCTCTTGACAAGCTGCCGCCAAACGCCTATACTGCTAAAGTTAGTTTTAAAATTATTAGAATCCTAACGATTTGCAAAAGGAGCTGCCGCACATGGAAGGGACGTTTCATTATCTGCTGATGGCAAACCAGGCCCTGGTGCACAAAAAGCTGCTGGCCTACCTCAAGGACACGGGGCTGACCATCGGCCAGCCCAAGGTGCTGGAATATCTGTCCGCCCACGACGGCTCCAATCAGACCGAGATCGCCCGGGGCTGCCACATTGAGGCGGCGTCGCTGACCTCGGTGCTCAACCGCATGGAGGAGCGCAAGCTGCTGGAACGCCGCACCCTGAACGGCAACCGGCGGACCTACTACGTCTTTCTGACGCCGCAGGGCCGCGACCTGGCGCAGAAGGTCCGGGAGACCTTCGCCCGCCTGGAGGAGGAAGCCTTTCAGTCGGTGCCCGAGGCGGATCGGGAAACGTTTCTGCAGGTGTTTGCCTCCATCTATCACAATTTATCGGAGGGGAATCATTGAGTATGGCAGAAAAGGCAAAGCGGTATCTTGTATTCCTGTTCGGGCTGTTCATCAGCTCGCTGGGCGTCAGCATGATCACAAAGGCGGATCTGGGCACCTCGCCCATATCGGCCATTCCCTATGTGCTGAGCCTGAATTTTCCCTGGACGCTGGGTGGCTTCACCGTGGCGTTCAGTCTTTTTTTGATCTTGCTTCAGCTGTTGATTCTGCGGAAAAACTTCAAGCTGGAGCATCTTCTGCAAATTGCATTTTCCATCGCCTTCGGCTGGTTCATCGACCTGACCATGGTCTGGCTGTCCTTTCTGGCGCCCCAGGCCTATCCGGTCAAACTGCTCAGCCTGCTGGCGGGCTGCGTGGTGCTGGCCTTCGGCGTCTATCTGGAAGTCCTGGCCGACGTGGCCATGCTCCCCGGGGAGTCCTTTGTCCGGGCGGTGGTCATGACCTGGAAAACAGAGTTCGGTACCACCAAGGTCTGTTTTGACGTTTCCATCACTGCCGTCGCCGTGGTGGTGTCCTTTGTGGTGTCGGGCAAGCTGGCCGGTGTGCGGGAGGGCACCCTCATTGCCGCACTGGTGGTGGGATTCATTGCCCGCATCATGGAGTACGACCACTGTGATGCCGCCGGTGCCCGGGCCAGCATGGCGAAGGGCGACCGCAAGCGCGCCACCTATTACCAGTATTACACCCGCCGTGTCTGGGGGCTGGCGCGCAACTTCCATATTGCGGTGGATACCACCCTGGGCTATGACTACGCCCGGGAAACCATCGCCGGCGCCCTCAGGACGCTTCAGGACAATCTGGCTGCCCGGGTCTGACCGATCGGAATCAAAAAAATGCCCCCGCAGGGCCTGCAAAGGCTCTCTGCGGGGGCATTTTTTAGGAGGGTTTCCGTGATTGCGGTTTACTGGGTGATGGTTCTCTTTTTGTAGCCCTTGAGGATCAGGACTTCCAGTCCGGCCAGCACCAGCAGGACGACGACGTCGATGACGATGGCGGTGATCATCCAGCCCTGCATGCCGGGGTTCAGGTTTTCGGGAGCGTAGGCCCGGCTGTTGACCACGGTGTACAGGATGTTCTTGCTGGCCTGACGCATGGCCAGGACGCCGGTGGCGCTCTCGGTGTCGGTGATGTGGTTGGTCTCGGTGTCGTAGGCCACCAGCATGGAGTCGTTGCCGTTGCGGATGGCCTGGTCGGCGTTCATGTAGCCGGCCACCTTGAAGTAGTCGGTGAGCACAAAGCCGCGGAAGCCCCATTCGCCGCGCAGGACGGTCTGCAGCAGTTCGGAGGTGCCGCCTGCCCAGCGGGTGCCGATGTAGTTGAAGGCGGACATGACGGCGGTGGCGCCGCCCTCCTTGATGGAGATCTCGAAGGGGCGCAGGTAGATCTCGCGGATGGCCTGCTCATTGCTCCAGGTCAGTAGCATCTGATCCCGGTGGGTCTCCTGGTCGTTGAGGGCAAAGTGCTTGACGTAGGAGTAGACGCCGTACTCGGCAGCACCCTGGATGGCGGCGGCCGCAATCTTGCCGGACAGCAGGCCGTCCTCGGAATAGTACTCAAAGTTGCGTCCTGCAAAGGCGGAACGGTGGATGTTCATGGCGGGGGCGTACCAGCCGGAGACATCCATCTCGTCGGCCATCTGACCGATGCTCTCACCGAACTGACGGGCAAGCTCCACATTCCAGGTGGCGGCGATCACCACCGCGGAGGGGAAGCCGATGGAACCGGTGCCGGTGAAGTTGTTGTTGATGGAGGCGGGACCGTCGCAGTCCACGGTGGAAACCTTGCCCACGCTGTCGGCAGCGGGCGTCTGGTAGCCGCCCAGGGCGATCATGTTGTCCATGTCGGAGATGGTCAGCTGATCCAGCAGCTTGTCCCAGTTGGGATCGTCATAGTCGGCCCCGCGCAGGTCGGCCAGGGTCAGGCCGTTCTCCGCACCGGTGGTGGGCATGACGTCGTCGGCGTTGTTGTAGTCGGCGGGATTGTAGTTGCTGTTGTTGATGAACTGCGCCTTGAACTCCTCGGCCAGGGACAGGGAAGCGGGGGCAGCGGTAGCCTGGGCGTAGTTGGCAAAGTGACCGGCGCGGCTCAGATAGGTGACATTGCCGGCGGCGTAGCCGAACTGGTTGGTGGCGGTGATTTCATCGGTGGAGCGGGCGTTGTCGCCGTTGTAGGTGACAGTCTGGGCAACGGTGTAGACCCGGGAATCGATGATGTTGTGGGAATCCTTGTTGATGGAGATGACGTAGTCTCCCTGCTCCAGCACGTAGCATCCGGCGCCGGTATAGTCGTAGGACGCCATGTCCTCCACCCGGAAGGTCAGGGTCAGCGTCTCGGAGGCGCCGGGGGCCAGCTCGGAGGTCTTGGCAAAGGCGGCCAGGTTGGCGGTGGATTTTTCAATGCCGCCGTCGGTGTATGGCGGGTTGTAGTAGACCTGGACCACGTCCTTGCCGGCCACCGTGCCGGTGTTGGTGACGGTCACATCCACCGAGAGGGTTCCGTCCGCCTCGGTGATGTCGCCCATGGTCTGGGTGAAGCTGGTGTAGCTCAGGCCGTAGCCGAAGGGATAGACCACGGCGGAGTCATAGTCGATGAGGCCCTCGGCGGCAGCCGTCTCATAGAAGCGGTAGCCCACATAGATGCCCTCCACATAGTTGACGAAGGCGGGCAGGAAGCTGCCGGAGTTGTTGGAGCCCTCGAACTCGGCCATGTTGTCGTATTCGAACAGGCCGAAATTGTGAGCGGTGGGGGTGGCCAGCAGATCGGATACATAGATATCCACCGTCTTGCCGGAGGGATTGACGGTACCGGCCAGGATCTCACCCAGAGCCAGGAATCCGTTCTGGCCCAGACCCGGCGCCAGGACGGCACCCTTGATGGAGTCGTACTGGTTCAGCCAGCCCAGCTCCATGGCGTTGGCCGCGTTGATGACCACAATGACGTTGTCAAACTCACTGGTCACGCGCTCCACCAGGGCGATCTCCCGGTTGCTCAGTTCCAGGTAGCTCTTGGAGGCGTCCAGGTCGTCGGCCTGGTCGTTGTACCGGGTGCCGGACGGACCAAACTTGCTGCCGTTGGGATCGTAGGTCTCCTTGCCGTCGTAGGTCATGGGCAGGTCGGCACCCTCGCCGCCGGAGCGGGAGATGACGATGAGCGCCGTGTCCGAGAAGGCAGTGGCGTTCTCAAAGATGCCCGCAGCATCGTAGTCGGCCATGGAGGGCTCGGGAATGGTCCAGTCCTGGCCCATCATGGAAACGCTGGGACGGGTGGTGCGGAAATCGGTGTAGAAGTCGGTGAGAGTCTGGTTGATCTCAAACCCGGCCGCAGTCAGGCCCTCCAGCAGGGACACGGTGGGGTACTGGTCGGACAGGGAACCCGAGCCGGTGCCGCCGTAGACGGGATTGGTGGAGGACCAGCCGAATACATTCAGCTTGGTGGTGGTCAGGGGCAGGGCGTTGTCATCGTTTTTCAGCAGGACGATGCCCTCCTCCGCGATGTCGGTGCACAGCTCCTTGGCGGCATCGGCGGTGGCGTCGGTGATGGTGCCGTTGCCGGTGGCCAGGCTGATCATCGAGCTCATGGGCCCGAAGCAGATCAGATTGGCAATGATGCCGACGGCCAGCAGCAGAGCTGCCCCTGCCTGGGCACGGATCAGGAATTTGCGGGCTTTGGACAATTTCAGGCAGGCGACCATGACAATCAGGGCAAGCACGATCACGACGCCCAAAGCGATCAGATAGGGTTTCAATGTGTTAAGTACGTTGATGACGTCTTCCATGTTGATACTTAACATGCTTCTTTTTCCTCCTCCAGAATATTTTTTCCAAAATGGCGGCAACGCTTACCCATCAGCCCTCCTTTTCCAATATGGTAATGTTACCTTACCAATTTTGACAAATAAAAAATAGAGTGTCCCCCGCCAAGGGGGAGACGACACTATCTGGCATGGCGCTCCACACTTTTGAGGTGGGCGTACATGGTGTGGTAAGCAAATTCCGCTTCCTGCTCTTCCACGGCAATGGCAATCTGGCGGTGCTGTTGCTGGGCGCGCCGCATGAAAGCCCCGGACATTTGACCCGTCTGGACATGCTGGGCGCGGCATTCCTCAAAGGAAGCGGAGATGGTGGCAAAAATCTGGATCAGATATTCCTGGTGGGAAGCGTTCACAATAGCCCGGTGAACGGCGGTATCCAAATTGTGTACCTTTTGCAGACTTTCCAGGGCATTGGGATCTTCGGGAATAATGGCATCGTAGGCAGCCAGGGCATCCTGGATGGTCTGGAGGTCATTATCCGTGCGAAATTGTGCGGCATATCGCGCACATTCCGCTTCCAGAGAGCGCTTGACCACCATGATCTCATCCATGGTACCGTGGTCATGCAGTACGGCGTTGGCATAGAGCACCCGCCCGATCATGGCGTTGCTCTGCCCGGCCACAAAGGTACCCGCACCCTGCCGGGCCTCCAGGATACCAAGCACGATCAGGCCGCTCAGAGCCTCCCGCACCGAGACACGGCTGACCCCCAGCTGCTCGGAAAGGCTGCGCTCGGTGTCCAGCTTGTCCCCGGAGCGGAGGGTGCCATCCAGGATCCGGGACAGGATATAATCGGCAATGGCCTGACTGTTGCTCTTTTTTTCTATAATTCCCATCTTCAAAAGCCTCATTTTGTCGTTCCGTGGTTCAATATACCACGCATGCCGGTGACTGTCAATAATTGGTCTTACAAATTTTGCCGCCGATTTCTGGTCAAAATTGCCAGTCCGGCGTTTTTGTGTCGATGATACAGGCGGAAAATCCTTCCTTAGATTCAGTATATCATGGCTTCCGGCCCTGCCGCAATCCGCCGCAGAGAGGAAGGCAAAATCCAGGGACATTTTCCCGGCGGAAAAAGGCTTGCCCGCTGCCGGATAACCCGGTATAATGCAGAAAAAGGACAAAATTGGCGAGGAGAAAATGGCAAATGATTCGTGAAATCTGCAAGGATGAGGCCTTTCTGGCCCGCAAGGCACAGCCCGCCACGCCGGCGGACCTGGGGGTGGGGGAGGACCTTCTGGACACGCTGCGTTACCATCAGGACGGCTGCGTGGGCATGGCCGCCAATATGATCGGGGTGGACAAGCGCATCATTGCCTTTGACAACGATGGCAGTTATATGGTCATGTACAACCCGGAGATCCTGGCAAAATCAGACCCCTACCAGACGGAGGAGGGCTGCCTTTCTCTCACCGGCGTCCGCCCGGTCAAGCGGTGGAAAGCCATAAAGGTTCGCTGGCAGAATGAAAAATTCCAGTACAGGATCAAGAAATTCACCGGCTGGACGGCACAGATCATCCAGCATGAGATCGACCACTGTGAAGGCATTCTGATCTGAAAGGGGAGAAGCCCATGAAAAAGTGCCGGATCACCGTCATGCGCATCACCCGGTATGAGGACCTGATGGCGCAGTACGAAAATCCCATTTCTCATGCCTGTTCCATGGAAGAGGGGCAGGTCTTTGTGGCGAACGGCTGGGAAAAGCCGGAGGGCTTCTGCCAGAGCGCCTGGGACACCCTCTCGCCCTTTGTGCTGGCGCTGAGCCACGGCGGCGAAAACTTCTATGACGGCTGGATGAAAAACCCGCGTTCCGTCATGCTGTCCTGCAACGACGGGTTCCGCCCGGTGAGTTTCCTGGTGGAAGCCCTGGATGAGGACGCGGATTAAAAAGTAGTTACAGGCCCATGGTTTATCAAAACAAAAATCCCTTGCTGCTGATTTTCAGCAGCAAGGGATTTTCCGTTTTGTGATGAAACCGCAGTTTGTAGGATCCGGCGAACAGATGAATTTGCCTGTTGGACTTTTTGACCACAACCTGTCCTGCGCCAATCCCGCCGCCGAAATGTCCCCATTCAGCCGACCGTTTCTGTTGATCAGAAAGGTCTGGCGGGAAGCCCCGGGGGGCGGCCAGGCCCCCCGGTATAAATTGCTTTCCAGTGTAATGCGCGGATATTCCTTCCG
>CALXHO010000053.1 GCA_944388125.1 uncultured Gemmiger sp.
TGCGGCAAGGAGTTCGTCTGGACCGCCGGCGAGCAGGAGTTCTACGCCAGCCGTGGTTTCGAGAACCAGCCCCAGCGCTGCAAGCCCTGCCGCGATGCCCGCAAGAACGCTACCCGTGGTGAGCGCCAGATGTTCGACGCTGTCTGCGCCAGCTGCGGCAAGGCCTGCAAGGTGCCTTTCCAGCCCCGCGAGGATCGTCCGGTCTACTGCAGCGAGTGCTTCGCCAAAATGCGCCAGAACTGAGTTCTGACTCTATCGGCAGCCAAACATTTTGCAACAGAAAGGGCGCGCTTCCCTTTGGGCATGATGCCCGGGGCGGCGCGCCCTTTTGATGCACAGGGAGGAAAACAGGATGCCACAGGCAAAAACACCGGCCGTCAAACGGCTGCTGTGGTGCATTGGCGCTGCGGCAGTGCTGCTGGCAGTCTGCTCCAAGTCATCGCCGCTCTACCCGCTCAACGACTGGATGGACGCCAACATCTTCTATACCTTGGGCAAGGCCATGATGAACGGCAGTGTGCTCTACCGGGATGTCTTCGACCACAAGGGCCCGTTGCTCTATCTGATTTACGGCCTGGGCTGGTGTATGGACCACACGGGATTTCTCGGCGTCTTTCTGCTGGAGATCGCAGCCTTTGCCGCGTTTCTGTACTGGTCCCTGCGTGTGGCGGAAGTCTTTGCCTGGCCGCTGCATCCTGCCTGGATGCTGCCGGCAGGGGTGGCTGCCGCAGCGGGACAGGCCTTTGCCCACGGCGGCAGCGCGGAGGAATTCTGTCTGCCGCTGCTGGCCTGGGCCCTGTATGAGGTGCTGCATTTTGCTGTAAAACCACTGTCCGACCGGCGACCGCTCTCTGGCACGGGTGGCGGCCCTGGGGTTTGGCGCCGGGTGCGTGCTGTGGGTCAAGTTTACCATGATGGGATTTTTCCTGGGCTGGGTGCTGGTGCTGGCTGTACTCTATCTGAGGGCGGGCTGGCTGCGGCAGCTGGGACTCAGCTGTGCGGCCTACCTGGGCGGAATGGCTCTGTCCACTCTGCCGTGGCTTGCCTATTTCGGGGTCAACGGTGCACTGGGAGATTTCTTTGGCGTCTATTTCGGAGATAACCTCTTTCTGTACAGCGCAGGCGGGCAGGAAAGCGCCGGTTTTGTCACCACGATCATCGCCGTCGTGCAAAAGATCTACTGGGGCTGCCATGATACGCCGCTGATTCCGGCACTAGCAGCACTGGGGCTTGTCTGGATGCTGTACCGCCGCCGGTTTGCCTGTGCGGCATCGGTGCTGGCGCTGGGCCTTGCCGCCACCGGGTTTGCCCGCGGCGCCTATCATATTTATTATTTCCTGCCTTTTGCCGTGTTTGCTGCAGCGGGAATTTCTCCGCTTGCACGGGCAGCGGCAAAATTGCCGGCACCCGGCCCCATCCGGCAAAAACTGCTGCCGGCTGCCGGTGCGGCTGCGGCCCTGGGATTCTGCCTGCTGACCTGCCACAATGTCAGCCAGCTCCTTCGCCCGGCGGAAGAGCTTCCCCAGTATCAGTTCGCGGCGATCATGCAGGAAAATGGCGGCGGCTCGCTGCTCAATTACGGCACACTGGACGGCGGTTTTTACACGGCGGCCGGAGTGCAGCCGCCCTGCCGGTTTTTCTGCGTGACCAATCTGCCCATGACCGAACAGCAGGAGCAGCAGGACGCCCTGATGGAATCCGGCGGGGTGGACTTTGCCGTTTCCCTGGATCCGGCACTGGGCGAACGCTTTGCCTACACCCTCATATCCCAGGCGGAATATGACGGCGGAGAGGGCAGCGTGACCTGGTATCTTTACCGGAAAAACGCCTGAACCCGGCGCCGGTTGCGATTTTACCGGCACTGTGGTATCATTAACTCTGTATTGCAGCGCCACCGAAAGGAGCGGCAGGATGGAAAAAATCAAAACTTTTTTGACCCGGCGCCGTCTCTGGTTTGTTTGGCTGGCGGCAGTTGCGGTCTGTGTTCTGGCGCTGGCCTGGGTCCGCTATGACCTGGCCGAAAGGGTGGACGGTCAGCCGGTATACGAGATCGTCAATGATGATTACTCCCGGATGATCGAAATTCCCGCGGCCTCCGATACAGGGGAGGGTGGCCTGACCCAGACGCTGGAGCTTCCGGCGGGACAGACACTCTACGGTGTGCGCCTGAATATGGCAACTTATAATTACGCCTTTGCCACCGGCACGCTGCATGCAGAACTCTGCAGCGCAACGGGGGAGAGCCTGACCGCCGGGACATTGCCCTGCATCGAACTGCGGGACAATACCTTTGAGACGGTGATCTTTGACACCCCATACACGGCAGCGGCAGAGGAGACCCTGACCCTGCACCTGTGGGCGGAAGGCTTCAATGAGGCCGAGCAATCCCGGCCTCTGGGCATCTGGGCCAGTGAGGCCCAGGTAGGGAAAATGTCCCTCTCCGATGGGGACGGTTCCCTCGATGCCACGGCGGCCATCCAATATGTGGTGGACTATTCCGGCAGCTGGTCGGGCAAAATTTTACTGGTGCCTGCTGTGCTGATCATTGCGGCGGTGGCCGTGGGCTTCTGGCTGCTGTTCGGTCGCAAGGCCCGCCCTGCACTGGCGGTGCTGGTCTGCGGCGGCTTGCTGGGCGCTGCCTTTTCCGTGGTGACCCCGCCCCTCGTGGCACCGGACGAATACACCCACCTTGCCGTGGCCTACCAGTATGCGGGCAGCCTGCTGGGTCAGCCGGTCACGTCGGGGGACGGCACCCTCCTGGTCCGCGCCTGCGATGCGGCCTATTTCGGTAGCCAGACCGGGGACATCGGCATCTTTGCCTACAAGACCATGGGAGAAAATCTCACTGCCCCCGGCGGCGGGATCTCCGATACCAAAACCGACATCTCGGTGGACCTTACCGGCCGGATCTGGTATCTCTATCTCGGCCAGACGGCGGGCATCGCCCTGGCCCGGGCAATGGGGCTCAGCTTCTTCGCCATGCTGCTGCTGGGCAGACTGGGCAACCTGGTTCTGTATCTTGTGCTGGCAGCGCTGGGGGTGCGGCTGGCGGCGCCCAATCAGAGGGGGCTGTTTGCCGCCGTGGCGCTGCTGCCTATGTCCCTGCAGCTGGCGGGAAGCCTTTCCGCCGACGCCCTGGTGCTGGGTATGGCGTTCAGCTACACGGCGCTCTGTTTTGCCCTGCGCCAGCGGCCCGCCCGCCCGGCACAGCTTGCCGCCCTGCTGATTCTGGCGGCCTGCATCGGCCCGGCCAAGGCGATCTATCTGCCTGTGGTGCTGCTCTGCCTTGTCATCCCGGCAAAACACCTTGTCTGGCGGGAAAAAGACCGGGAGCGGGTTCTTTGCCTCGGCGGCGCCCAGGGCATCCGGGTCCGGCCCGGCACCCTGGTCAAGGTGCTGGCGTTAGTGCTGGCGTTGCTGTTCTGGGTACAGGCCAACCTGGGGGCCCTGCTCTACGCCACCCGTGATGTGGACAATGTGGGGCTGACCCGTGGCGCCGTTGCCCTGGCAACAGCTGCTGTCCTGCTGGGGGTCGTATACTGGAACGTAAGGCGGCGGCCCCGGGCAAGGCGTATCTTTTTCGTAGTGCTGGTGCTCTGCGTGGCTGCTGTCGTGCCGGTGGTGCTCTACCGCCTGACCCATATGTGGGGCGGCCTTACCCCGGAGCAGCTGGTGGACAGCATCCAGGAAAACGGCGATTCCATCTACACCTTCTCGGCGGGATATATCTGCCGCAACGTCCCCGCCACCCTCAAGCTGCTGCTGCGCTCGGTAGCAGAGCAGGGGGCGCTCTGGCTGCAGGGTATCCTCGGCACGGCGCTGGGAGAACCCATCGTCTACCGCATCGAGGTCAGCTGGCTGCTGGGCGTGGGACTGCTGGGAGCACTGGCTGCGGCATCGCTGCCCGTTGCTGACGACGAAAACGCCCGCCTTGCCCCGCGCACCCGCCTGTGGACCGGGCTCATCGCCCTCTGCGTGGTGGGACTGACCTTCTTCGCAGCGCTGAGCTGGACGCCCATCAACTACACCACCATCTTCGGTGTGCAGGGGCGCTACTGGCTGCCGGTGCTGCCTTTGGCGCTGGTGCTGGTGCACTCCAACCGGAGTTTCTGCCTGCGCCGCAGCCTTGGCCGCGGGGCGGTGTTTGCCGTCGTTTGCCTGACTTCGTTTGTCATCCTGCAGGGATATTCACTCTATGCGTCCTGGCAGGCTGTCATATAAAAATGTTTTTCACAGAGAAAGGAATATGTAACCATGACTGTTCAGAGAGATACCATCATCGCCCAGATCCTTCAGAACGACCCCGAGCAGGGCTGCGTCCCCATTTTCCTGAATACCGGCATGCACTGCCTGGGCTGCATGGCCGCCCACGGCGAGACCGTTGAGGAAGCCTGCGCAGTCCATGGCGTGGATCCCGACGCTCTCATTGCTCAGCTCAATGACTACTTTGCCAACAAGCAGTAATCCGCGGCTGCCTGTGCTGGATGCCAGGCTTGCGGCCGCGGCTGCCTATGTCCGACCCGGACACCCGGCAGCCGATATCGGATGCGATCACGGCAAATTGAGTGCGTGGCTCGCGGGCAGCGGACGCTGCCCGCGTGTTTTTGCATGCGATCTTCGCCCCGACCCGCTGGAAAAGGCCCGCCGCAGGTGCCAACCCTGGGCCGACCGGGTGGACTGCCGTCTGGGCAGCGGACTGGAGGTCCTGTCCCCCGATGAAGCCGACGATATCATCATTGCCGGCATGGGTGCCGAGACAATTCTGGACATTCTGGATGCCGCCCCCTGGGTGGCGGACGGCCGCTACAATCTGGTGCTGGTGCCCGCCACCAAGCACAGCCTGCTGCGGCTGGGTCTGGCACGGCGGGGCTTTGCCCTGCTGGACGAGACGCTGGCCGAAGCCGCCGGGCGGTGGTACTCGGTGATGAATGCCCGCTACGACGGCCGTCACCATACCCCCGACGGCTGGTTCTGCCTCACCGGCAAAACACCGGGGCAGCCGGGCTTTGCCGCCTACTGTGCCCAGCAATACCCCAAGCTCAAAAAATACCGTCTTGGCCTTGCCCCCGGTCCCGAAGCGGAATCCGTGGACGCACTGATCCAACGATTGGAGGAACTCCTATGAGTATCACGGTACAACAGGTCCTGGAGGAGATGCGCCGCATCGCCCCGCCCGAGCTGGCCGAATCCTGGGATAACGTCGGCCTGCTGGTGGACGCCGGACGGCCGGTGGATGCCATCCTGACCACCCTGGACATCACTGCCCCGGTGGTGGAGGAAGCGGTCAGACTGGGATGCAGCCTGATCGTCTCCCATCACCCGGTGATTTTTGACCCCATCAAACGGATCACAGCGGATGACCTCCCGGCGCTGCTGCTCAAAGGCGGCGTTTCTGCCATCTGCATGCACACCAATCTGGATGCCGCCCCCGGCGGTGTCAACGATACCCTGGCGGAACTGCTGGGCATGCGGGATACCGTTCCCTTTGCCGACGGCTGCGGCCGCATCGGTACAGTGGATGCCACCACCGCCAAGGCCCTGGCGGAATTGTGTGAGGATACCCTCGGGCCCGGCGTGCGCTATGTGGAGGCGGGCCGCCCCGTTCTGCGCCTGGCGGAGGTCAGCGGCGCGGGCGGCAGCTACTGGAAGGAAGCCCTCGACCTGGGGGCCGACTGTCTGGTCACCGGCGAGGCCAACCACCATGCGGCCTGCGATGCCAGGCGGCTGGGCATGGGGCTGGTGGCGGCAGGGCACTGGGCCACTGAGCGTCCCATCGCCGGGGTGCTGGCCAAGCGCCTGAAGGAAGCCTTCCCGGATATCCCGGTCACTGTGTCCCGGGCGGACACGGACCCCTTTACTTATCTTTGACTGTCAGCACTGCCGGAAAAGCGCAGCCGCTGAACCCGAACGGAGGAGGAAAAAACAATGGCGCTGGACGCCGCAACTTTGGCGCTTGTGACAGCCGAACTGAAAGACCGGCTGCTGGAAGCGCGCATTGACAAGATTTTTGAACCCACGCGGGACGAAGTGGTGCTGTTGCTGCGTACCCGGACGGACACCTTCCGTCTGCTGCTGTCGGCGCGGAGCGGTTCGGCCCGTGTCTGCCTGACCCAGGAAAGCTTTGAGAATCCCGCTACTCCACCGGGGTTCTGCATGCTGCTGCGCAAACACCTGACCGGCGGCCGGCTGATTTCGGTGCACATGGAGCCGGGGGACCGCATCGTGTTCTTTGATTTCCGCTGCACCAATGAGATGGGCGACCTGGTGATCAACACCCTGGCCGCAGAGCTCATGGGCCGTTACTCCAACCTGGTGCTGGTGCAGGATGGCCGCATCATTGATGCCCTCAAGCGGGTGGATTTTGAGGACAGCGCCATCCGCCAGCTGCTGCCCGGCCTGCCCTACACGCTCCCGCCCAAGCCCGCCAAGCCGGACTTTTTGCAGGTGTCCGGCGCCGAGGCGGTGACCGCTGCCTGCCAGAAGGACCTGCCCCCGGCCGACGCCCTCACCCGCACGGTGGGCGGCGTGGGTCCCGTGGTCATGCGGGAGGCCGCCTGGATGGCCTTTGGCGGCGAGACCTCGCTGCTGGCCGACGAACTGGAGGAATCCCGGAAAAAGGCTCTGGCCGAGGCTTTTGACGAGCTGCGCGCCCGCCATGCGGCGGGAGGCACGCCGTCGGTGGTGCGCCTGCCCCAGGCGGACGGCAGTGAGAAACCGGTGGAGTTCAGCTTCTTCACGCCCTGCCAGTACGGGCCCAATGCCCGTGTGACCACCTATCCCGGTTACAGCGAGATGCTGGAGGATTACTACGCCACCAAGGACCGGGCTGAACGCCTGCGCCAGAAGAGCCGGGAACTGTACAAAGCGGTGCACAATATGCACGAGCGCGCGGTGCGCAAGCAGGCCGCCCGCCGGGAAGAGCTGGCCCAGAGCACCAAGGCCGACCGGCTGCGCCTGTACGGCGAACTGCTGCAGGCCAATCTCTGGGCCATCCACAAGGGGGACCGTCAGGTCACGGTGCAGAACTACTACACCGGTGAGGATGTAACCATCCCGCTGGACCCCCGCCTGGGTCCCAATGAGAACGCCCAGAAATACTTCAAGGACTACAAGAAAAAGCAGACTGCCGGCGAGATGCTGAAAAAGCTGCTGGTGGACGGCGAGGCCGAGATCGAGTACCTGGGCACCGTCCTGTATGAGGTGGAGAGCGCTCCCGGCGAGGCCGCCCTGGGGGAGATCCGCGCCGAACTCAAGAGCCAGGGATATCTCAAATATTATAAGCAGCGGGACAAAAAGCAGAAGCCTGCCGATTTCCTGCGCTACCGGTCCAGTGACGGGTTTGAGATTCTGGTGGGACGCAACAATGTCCAGAACGACCGCCTGACGCTGCACACCGCCCGGGGCAAGGACCTGTGGTTTCATGTCCAGAAAGCCCCCGGCAGTCATACTGTGGTGCTCAGCGGGGGAAAGGACATCCCCGACACCACCCGGCAGGAGGCCGCCGAGCTGGCGGTGCTGCACTCCAGCCAGAACGGCGGTGCCAAGGTTGCGGTGGACACCACCGAGGTGAAAAACATCTGGAAAGCCAACGGCGCCAAGCCGGGCATGGTGTTGTATGAGGTGTATACCACCGTCTATGTCACCCCGCGCCCCGGACTGGAAGAAGCCCTCAAAGAAAAATCCAAGCGCTGAGGCGGATGACCGCCCGGCCGGCCGCTCCCGGAGAAAGCAGAAATTTCTCCGGGGGCGGCTTTCTTTGTCTGCGGCCGCCAATCACCGTGTAAAACTTTTGATAAATGCTTGACAAAGTCGTGGCCCGGGTGTATATATAAGCTAATATTTAGACAAATATCTAAATACTGCAGCGCGGCAGATATCGCGGTATGGAGAATGCCCTGCGCCGGCAGTCCATGGCAAACAGCAATCCAGATCTGACCGGTGCGTCATGGCGCGCACAGAGGGAGGAAGCGTTTATGTTGAAAATCGAAGGCTTTTCCAAAAGTTACGACGGCAGCCGCTATGCGGTGAAGGACCTGACGCTGCATGTGGCGCCGGGGGAAATTTACGGCTTCCTGGGGCATAACGGCGCGGGAAAATCCACCACGCTGCGGGCCGTGGCGGGGGTGCTGGATTTTACGGAAGGCGATATCACGGTGGGGGGATATTCCATTCGCACCGATCCGGTGGCGGCCAAGCGGATCATGGCCTTTCTGCCCGACAACCCCGACCTCTATGATTTCATGACCGGCATCCGCTACCTCAACTTCATTGCCGATGTCTACGGCATCTCCTCCGAGGAACGCACAAAACGCATTGCCCGATATGCAGATGCCTTTGCGCTGACCAAGGATCTGGGCGGGGCCATTGGCGGGTACAGCCACGGCATGAAACAGAAACTGGCCCTCATCTCGGCGTTTCTCCGTCAGCCCCGGCTGCTGATTCTGGACGAGCCCTTTGTGGGTCTGGACCCCAATGCCTCCTACACCCTCAAGACTATGCTGCGGGAGCTGTGCAATGAGGGCGGGGCGGTCTTTTTCTCCACCCATGTGCTGGAGGTGGCGGAAAAACTCTGCGACAAGCTGGCCATCCTGCGGGCGGGGCGGCTCATCGAGGCAGGCCCCACGGCGGAGATCGTGGGCAAATCCAATCTGGAGGAAGTTTTCCTCCAACTGGAGCGGGAGGAGGGAACACAATGAAAGCCTTTCTGGCGTTGGTCCGCCTCAGTCTGCTGGAAATGTTCAATGCCATCGCCGGGCGGGGCAGCCGCAAGCAGGCCGTGTCGGCGGGGCTGGCACTGACCATTCTGACGTTACTCTGCCTGATGCTGTCTTTCACGTACAGTGCATCTCTGTCCGTAGGGCTCAAAGCGGTGGGGGCACTTGACCTGCTTCCCGGTCTCATGTCGGTACTGGCCTTGCTTATGGCGTTTCTGCTCACCGTCTTTGCGGCCGGCGGGATGCTGTTCGGCGGCAAGGACAACGACATCATCCTGGCCCTGCCTGTCAGTGACTACGCAGTTCTGCTCTCCCGCATGCTGGCGGTCTATCTGGAAAATCTCCTCATCGCCGGCTTTGTCCTGCTGCCCATGGCGGCGGTGTATGTGTACAGCGGCGGTCCGGCGGGCGCGGCGGCTGTCCTGCTGGCGGTACCGGTCTCGCTGCTCGGGTCGTTGCCACCCACACTGCTGGGGGTGCTGGTGGGATTTGCTGTGACCTGGCTGTCTGCCCGGGTCCGCCACAGTGCCCTGTTCGCCAGCGCCGGGTATCTGGTGTTTTTGCTGCTGATCCTGGTCGGTTCTTTCCAGATGGGCAATCTGTTTGAAAATGTCGGAAACTTTCGGCAGGACATTGACGCAGCTCTCCATGGCCCGCTGTTTCTTTTCGGACTGATGGGGGATGCCTGTGTCGGCAATTTCCCGGCTATGCTGCTGCTGGCGCTTGTCTGTGTGCTGCCTTTTCTCGCGGTGACAGCGCTTCTCTGCCGTAGTTACCGCAGACTTTTGTCCAGGATGCACGGCCATGCCAACCGGGGAAATTTCCGCATGGCTCAGCAGCGCGGACAGACTCCTGTGTCCGCTCTGCTCAAAAAGGAGGCGGCCCGCTACTTCGGCTCGACGATCTACCTGTTCAACACCGGTTTCGGGCTGGTACTGCTGGCTGTGGGCGCAGTGGCCGCCTGCCTGCGCCGCAATGATCTGATCACCCTGATGGCGCAGGAAACCGGCCTTGCCATCACGCCCGCCGACTGCTACGGGGTGGCCGCCGCGGCGGTCTGCCTGATGCTGGCCACGGTATCCACCTCCTGCGTCTCCATTAGCATGGAAGGCCGCAGCCTCTGGCTGCTCAAATCCCTGCCCCTGCCCGGCAGAACCATCCTGTATGCCAAGGCGTGGTTCAATATGCTGGTGGGCTGGCCGATCACGGCGGTGTGCACCCTGCTTCTGTGGTGGGCTTTCGGATTTACGGCTCTCCAGGAGGTCGCTTTGCTGTTCGCCAGCGCGGGACTGTCGGCAACGGTATCGCTGGGCGGCGTGGCGGTCAATCTGATCTTCCCCAAACTGGACGCCCCCAACGATACCATGGTGGTCAAACAGTCGATGGCAGCGTTTATCGGTATCTTTGGCGGGATGGCCTTGGCCGGAGTGGGGATCCTGCTTTATATTTCGGTGGCGGCCTCGATGCCCGTTGAACTGTATCTGTTCCTCTGCGGTATTGCGTTGGCTGTGCTCTGTCTGCTGCTTGTCCGCTGGCTGGCAACGGCGGGGGAACGCCGCTTTGCAGCGCTGTAAAAAGCTCAAATTCGTCCAAACTGTCTCTGGTTTGTAAAAGGTTCCGGTTTGTATGACCGGAACCTTTTTTTGTGCCTTTCATATGGTATAATGGACTTGAAAAAGAACGAAACCCAGCGGAATTTCCCCTGGAAAGAAACCCCGGCACCGCGGTATGGCGGGCCGGAAAACAGGGAGATTTTCGCCCGGCGGGAAAGGCCGGCACGTTGAAAAGACCGGACATTCCCGCAAACAGACAACAGAAGAAAGAAGGCGCGGAATGATGGCACGAAACAACCGGCAGATTTCTCTCCTCCTGACAGCGGCAATGCTGGCGGCAGTGTTCGGTGGCTGCCGTCCTGCCGCGGGCAATGAAACACCGGGCACACCGGAAACGCCGGTATCCTCGGAGGCAGCCGCTTCCGGGCAGGATACCTCGCAGTCCGAAAGCCCCGGGGCAACCCGCGGCCTCTGTCCCGATTACGATCAGGCCATGGCGGATGCCACCGGCGCAGGATATCCGGACAGCGCCTGGCAGAGCATGGGTACCGATGAGGCCACCTGCCTGCAGAACGCCTACGCTTTGGCGGCAGCTCTCTACCGCAATGACGCTGCCGCCGCCGCGACAGCCTGCGGATACACCGACCGGCCTTACGCTGAGGGGAAGCACCTCACAATCGACGACCAGTTCCCCTTTGAGACGCTGGACGGCCTGGTGGTGAACGGCTTTTCCTTCTCCGGCGGTACGGAGGAACCGCTTTGGCTGACCCTCTCGGTGGCGGACCCGGGCAGTACTCCGCTGCCGGTGGGGGAGACGACCTATGCTTTGGAGTTCGGCAACGGTTATTATGTGACCTCCGGCTGTGTCTCCGCCATGATCCCAAAGGGACACTACCGCGCCCAGGAGGGAGATACCCTGACCTGTGTCCGGTCCTTCCGCAGCTGGGTGACCACCCGTCCCTGGGCCGGCCCCAACGATCTGCCGCCGCTCACCACAGCGTACTATGTGGCTTCCTTCGCTGCCATGCGTGGGGCACAGACGGATACTGCCGGCGTCTGGAAGGCCGCAGACCTGGCGGCTCAGGCGCGGGAGGCTTTCGGCACCGAACTGTATGCCTTTGAAGATCCTTATGAGGCTGCGTTCACTCAGGAGGGCTGGGGCAGCGTGTACGACGAGGCGACGGATACCTTCCTGCTGGCAGCAAGCCCAGGGGACGGCAACCGCAACTGCCGGATGACCGGCTTCACGGAAGATGCCTCCGCCGGGACCTGGACGCTTACCATGGCCCGGGGGGCCAACTGCCTGTGGATGGAGCCTTACCAGTCGGTGGCCTATACCCTGCGGCAGAACGGGGACGGCAGCTGGGCCATCCTGTGCGCCGACTGGGCGGGCGGCAGCAAAGTGACCGATTATTCTATGTGGGAGACCTCGGTCCGCCTGCCGGATGGAACAGCTCTGCCCGAAAGCCTTCCCCTTCGTGTGGACCTGGGGGAGCGGATGACCTGGCAGCAGGCCGCGGATGCCCTGGATATGGACGTGTCCGAGCTGCAGGCCCTGAATCCGGATGTTCAGCCGGATGGGGAAGGAAAATTCCTGGCTTACGATCTGCTGGTAGATACCGATTACACTCTGCCAGACAGCCTGCAGCGGGTCGTCCTCATCGAGAATCCCTGGGAGGATTACCAGGGCAGCCGCAGCTACTGTGTCCCTGCCTCTCTGGACGAAGAAGCGAGCATCGTCACAGCGGAAGCGCTGGACTTTCTCTGGCATTTTAGCGTCCGGACGGGCTATTTCCCGGCACAGCAGGTGGAAAACGACAAAAACGCCGAGCTGTATCAGGCGGAGGACGGCGCCCGGTTCACAAAGTACAGCGAGCTGAAAGCCTATCTGGACTCGGTATTCACGCCGGAACTCGCCGCACAGTATGCCGACGGCGGCTACCATGCAGAGTATGGCTATTATACCGGCTACATGGCCGGGGAAACCGATGAGCTCCGCTTCGGCGGCGGGGAGCGGGGGACCAATCCTCTGGTGCTGACCCAGCTCTGCACCGATCCCCAGGCCCAGCCCGACGGCGGTCTGGTCTTCGGCCTGCTGGGCATCGAGTCCGCCCAGGCCGCCGGTGCGGGGGCACCTCCTGCCCGGGCGGTGTGGCATACCATCCGCCTGGTACAGACTGACGACGGCTGGCGGGTGGCGGAAGCCTCCCTGGCTGTTTGAGTGCTCACTATATAATAAAGTATAAAAAGAAGGAGGGTCTCTCCATGAAAAAGTACATCACAGCCGCAGCGGCCCTGATGGCGGCCGCCCTGATGGCAGGCTGCGCGCCCGATGCGGCGGCACCCGCTTCCACACCCGCGCCCCAGCCGCCGTCCTCCCAGTCGGAGGCAAGCGAGCCCACCCCTGCGCCTGAGGCGGAACCCACCCCGGCGGGGGAGCCGGGCCTGGACTATGATGAGATGCGCAACGTGGCGGTGGGGGACAGCACGCCCAAAGGGGTGCAGGAAGGATACTTCACCGTCTCCAAGGACGGCAAGTGGGGACTCATCCGTGCCGACGGCACCGAGGTGCTGCCCTGCCGTGCCGATGTCCCGGTAGGCCGGTGCAACAATGAGGGGCACTGGACCTGGAGCGTCCCCGGCATGGGCTGGGAGGAACAGGATGCCATCTCCGCCGAACTGGAAGCGGAGGGAGAGCCTGTCATCTGCCCCGGACACGGCGCGGGCATGATCACCTTCTTCTATGATCTGGATGCGCCCGGGCGGGATATCCATGCCTATGACCCCGGAGCGCTCCGGGCCTATCTTTCCTCCGACGGTCCCGGCGACATTGTCGGAATCACCGATGAGATGTGGGAGACCTACGGGGATCCGCTGCCCTGCTACGATGCCAACGAGGAGGGGGAAGAGGGTGACCCGACATATCCCTCCGCCCCCATTGTGTCGGATCTGGGGGACGGCAATCAGGCAATCTATTTCTATGCCGACAAGGCGGGCAACAGGATAGGCGGCACCAACATCCAGCTGGGCGGCTTCTTCTTCGATGAGCCGCTGGCCCCTGTCCAGGATACCAGCGGCAAGTGGGCCTACATTGACCGGACGGCCAGCCGGGTTACCGAAGCGGTCTACGACGCTACCTACGATTCGGTGCGCGATTCCAACACCGGGGACTGGACGGCGGAACCTGCCTACGCTGCCCCCCTAATGAACGGCTATGTGGCGGTGCGCCGGGGCGACAGCTGGGGTCTGCTGGACGATACGGGCAGGGAGGTGATCCCCTGTGAGTATCCCGGCGTGGCCTGGGACGGCACAGCACTGTGGATCAAGGATGGCACCGGCTGGCATCAGAGCGAGCTGCCCTCCTGAAGCGGAAAGGAGAACACAAAGGGAAAAACTTCTTGCCGGAAGTCCCGCCCGCCCATGGATACCATTTCATGCCGGGCGGTGGGCAGCGGGTGTTCGGGTGAGAGAAATGACTGGCGACAAAAACAGACCGGCCTCCTATGTATAGAATCCGCCCTGCTGGGAAAAATCTCCCGGCAGGGCTTTTCTTTTGGGCAAAGATGTGATAGGATAACCCTCGGCTTGAAAAAGCCTGAAAAATACCGTTTGCTTGCCAAAAAAACGGAAAAGTCCCGGCAAGTTTTGAACAAAAGACCCCCGCCCGGTGGAAAATCCACTGTCAAGGGCGTCATACGCCAAATTTTTTGAAAAAAATTTGGTAAAATGCGAAAAAAGGGCTTGCAACACCGGGCGGCGTGTGGTATTATAATTCTCGGCTGCGAACGGCTTGTGAAGAACATCCGTTCAACACAAGCCACGATATGCGTTGATGCGGGAGGTTGCCGTGTGATGAACACGGGTTTTTCCGCGGAGTATGTCCGATCTTAGAACCGGGCGAAAGAATTACGGATGCGAAGGGATACGTACACTGCTGCATTCTGCGGCGCGGACCAATGTCCAATCAGCTTTGCGGAGATTCTTTCCGGGGGAACTGCGGGTGCGGTTCACCGGTTTTTCTCATGCAAAGGGATTGAACACCCGGAAGCGTGTGTGATTTATCGGCTCGCCTAAGGCAACAAATTCATTCAGGAGGCGAAGACAATGGCAGTCAAAGAAAAAATCAGAATCCGTCTGAAGAGCTACGATGCATCCCTGATCGATGCAGCAGCGGCCAAGATCGTGGAAACCGCGAAGCGCACCGGCGCCCGCGTGTCCGGCCCGATCCCCCTGCCCACCGACAAGGAAGTGGTCACGATTCTGCGTGCCGTCCACAAGTACAAGGACAGCCGTGAGCAGTTCGAGTCCCGCACCCACAAGCGTCTGATCGACATTCTGAAGCCGTCCAACAAGACGGTCGAGGCTCTCATGAGCCTGCAGCTCCCCGCCGGCGTTGACATCGAGATCAAGCTGTGATGCACTGACTACCTTATATAAATGAGCCGGTCCGAGCGGCCGTGTTCCGCTGACCGCCGGCAGGTAAGGTACACAGAGCAACAGCAGCCTGGCAAAATGCCAAGCGCTGCGGAGAGGTCATGTTGATGGGCCACCCCACCAACCAATAACCTTCAAGGGAGGATTTACACAATGCAAAAAGGTATCATCGGCAAGAAGCTGGGTATGACCCAGCTGTTCGACGCCAACGGCAAGGTCGTTCCCGTGACCGTCATCGAGGCCGGCCCCTGCACCGTCGTGCAGAAGAAGACCGAAGAGTCCGACGGCTACCAGGCTGTCCAGCTCGGCTTTGGCGAAGTTTCCGCCAAGAAGGTCAACAAGGCCGCCAAGGGTCACTTCGACAAGGCTGACGTCGCACCCAAGCGCACCCTGCGCGAGTTCCGCCTGGCGGACATCTCCGGCATGAATGTCGGCGACATCCTGAAGGCTGACGTCTTCGCTGAGGGCGACCATGTTGACGTCGTCGGCATCAGCAAGGGCAAGGGCTACCAGGGCGTTATCAAGCGCTTCGGCCAGCACCGCCTGCGCGAGAGCCACGGCACCGGCC
>CALXHO010000054.1 GCA_944388125.1 uncultured Gemmiger sp.
TTCTGCCCGGTGTTCCGGGTGTTCTTTCATCAGGTCGGACAGGGAAGCCGTTGCCATCTCGATAAGCTGGTTTCTTTCTGTTATGCCCTTACTGTACTTTATTGTAGCAGAATCCCCTATCCGGGGCAAAGCTCAGGGCCAAAGACAACGGGAAAATCTATGCCTCAAAACTATATCCCAGTATGAAATATAAGTATTTGTTTATGCCTGCCCAAAGAGGTATAGTAACAATAGAGAATGCCCCGCACAATGGCCGCCCGCGGGCGGCCTTGCGGGGCCCCGCCGCCTGCCCGGCAGACGGAAAGGGGAGGATCACCGGATACAAAACAGGAGGCTGTTTGCAATGCAATATATCGAACATCAGACCTTTGACGCCGAGCGCGCCCTGTACGGCAGCCGCGACCTGACGGTGCGCCGCTGCCGGTTCGACGGCCCCGCCGACGGGGAGAGCGCCTTCAAGGAGTGCACGGACATCGGGGCGGAGGATTGCTTTTTCAATCTGCGCTATCCCTTCTGGCACGACCACGGGCTGACCATCCGGAACTGCGAGCTCACCGGGCTCTGCCGGGCGGCTTTGTGGTATTCCGACCACATCACCATCGAGGACACAAAACTCCACGGCATCAAGGCCCTGCGGGAATGCGCCGACGCCACCCTGCGGGGCTGCGATATCCTCTCCCCCGAGTTCGGCTGGTCGGTGCGGGGCGTCACCATGGAGGACTGCACCGCCGAGAGCGAATATTTCATGATGCGCTCCACCGGCCTGCGCTTCACCCATGTGCGGATGAAGGGCAAGTATTCCTTCCAGTACATCGAGGACGCGGTCTTTGACCACTGCACCTTCGACACCAAGGATGCCTTCTGGCACGCAAAGAACGTGACGGTGAAAAACAGCGTGGTCAAGGGGGAGTACCTGGCCTGGTACTGCGAGAACGTCACCTTTGACCACTGCCGCATCGAGGGCACCCAGCCCCTGTGCTACTGCAAGGGCCTCCGGCTCATCGACTGCGAGATGGTGAACACCGACCTGGCCTTTGAGCGCAGCGAGGTGCAGGCCACCGTCACCACCCCGGTGGTCAGCATCAAGAACCCCCTGGCGGGCAGCACCATCACGGTGCCCGCGGTGGGGGAGGTCATCCGGGACATCGACGGCGCCGACGGCAGGGTCACCCTCTCCGCACCCACCTGCAAGGGCTGCGCCTGAGCGGGAGGGACTGCCCATGAGACAGGTGAAACGCTGGATTGCCGTCTGCCTGCTGGCGGGCCTGCTCACCGGCTGCGGCGCGGCGGAAAGCAGTGCCCCCGCAGCCACGCCCGCCCCGGACACGGCACCCGCGGCGGCCCCGTCCGCCACCCCCGAAACCCCATCGGAATCCACAGAGGAGGAATCTCCCATGAAACTGACCGTCACCGTCAACGATACCCCCTTCACCGCCACCCTGGCGGACACCGAAGCCGCCCGGACCCTGGCGGACAAGGTGCAGGAGGAAGCTCTCACCCTCACCCTCTCCGACTATGCCGGGTTTGAGAAGGTGGGCTCCCTGGGCTTTGCCCTGCCCGCCGCCGACCGGCAGACCACCACCTCGGCGGGGGATATGGTGCTCTACCAGGGGGACCAGCTGGTCATCTTCTACGGCTCCAATTCCTGGAGCTACACCCGGCTGGGCCGCATCGACGACCTCACCGGCTGGGCCGACGCCCTGGGCAGCGGCGACGTCACCGTCACCCTGTCCCCGGCGGAATAAGCCCGCCCGATCCCTGAAAATCCCACAGGCCGCGCCCCGGTGCACAAGCTGCACGGGCGCGGCCTGTTTCTGTCTTTGCCCCGGAGCCGGAGAGAAAAAAGGAAAAGGCCGGCTTGCAGGACCGGCCCACGGCGGGTATAATCGGGACAGAGGGGAAGCCTGCCGGGGCGGATACCGGCAGGGAAAAAGAAAGACGACAAAAAATGATGGCACAGACAGGAGGTTTGTATGATTCAGGTACAGAAATTTTGGGACGGTCTTTCTATTCTTTATGACGGCATGGTGCGGCAGTTTCTCTTTACGGGGGAGGGGGAGGCCCTGCTGGTGGATACCGGCTTTGCCCACAGCCAGGTGCTGGCGGCGGTGCGCACCGTCACCGATGCCCCGGTCAAAGTCATCCTGACCCACGCCGACCCCGACCACGCGGGGGGCTTGGGAGACTTTGGGGAGGCCTGGCTCCACGAGAAGGACTGGCCCCTGGTCAAAGGAAATGTGAAACTCCATCCCCTCCAGGAAGGGGATGTGTTTACCTGCGGGGACTACCGTCTCGAGACCATCGAGATCCCCGGCCACACCTACGGAAGCGTGGCCTTTGTTGACTGGGCCAAAAAACTGCTGCTGCCCGGGGACTCGGTGCAGAAGGAGGGGCCCATCTATCTGTTCGGCGCCCACCGCAATGTAGGCCTCTACGTGGAGAGCGAGCGCAAACTGCTGGACCGGGCGGCGGAGTTTGAGACGATTCTGCCCTGCCACCACGCCTGCCCCATCGGCCCCGAGTGGATCGGCCGCAACCTGGAGGACGCCGTCGCCCTGAAGGCGGGGCAGCTCCCCAGCGCCCCCGAACCGGGCATGCCCTGCCGGACCTACCGCGGCAGATGGACGCAGTTTTACAGCACCGAGGAGGACATCCGGCGCTGAACCCGCCCTGAAAACAGAAGCATCCGGGAAAAGACCATCGGTACGTCTTTTCCCGGATGCTTTTTTATGCGGCGATTTCCCCGGCAACGCGCCCGGCGGGACGGATGCGGCCGAGGGCTTCCGCCGCTGCCTCCAACGCTCCCCGGGTGGTGGAGATCCCCCGGCGGCGGAGATATTCCCCGCTCAGGGTGACCTGTACGTAGCTGCCGTCACAGTCGGCAAAGAGGCAGAACCCCTCCTCCGCCAGGGAGGCCCCGGCGCTGTCGAACCATTGCAGCCGCCAGGCCAGGCCCCAGGGGGAGACCCAGACCGTACTCCGGGGGCTCTCCTCAAAGAGGAAGGGGTCGCAGAAGAGGGAGAGCTGCACGGCGGTCTCCTCCCCGTTGACCCGGACCTGCCCGGTGCTGAACCCGGCGCTCTGCCGGACGGTCAGCCCGTCCCCGAAGGCCACGTCCTGTCCCACCTCCCCGGGGTCGATCTCCTCCGCCTGCAGGCTGCGGGCAAAGGCGGCGAAGCGGCGGCGGTCAAAGGAGGGCTCCACCACAGTGCGGCCGAATATTTCCCGGGTATGGGGCAGCAGGTTGATCCGCTGGCCGCAGTCCAGGTCCACCGGGCAGACGCCCAGGCTGTTCTCCGGCGCGCTGAAGAAAAAGGCGATACTCTCCCCGGTGCGCAGATTGTGGGCGTTCACCATGGCCCCCGCGTCGCAGGTCTCCACCCAGAGCAGACTGTACCCTGCGGCGGAGAGCCGCCAGCCCCGGCCGGTCTCGTCCACCAGGGTGGCGGACACCTCCCCGGTGCACAGGTCCCCGGTGCGGACGGTCCCCTCGGGAACCAGGCCGGACACCATGGGGGCAAAACCGGGCAGATCGGTGCGGGTCAGGCGGCAGAACGCATTCTGCTGCCGGGCCAGCAGATTCTGCCACAGGCAGGGCGCCGCCAGCAGGACAGCACCCACCAGCAGGGCCAGCATCAGGACGGCCGGGCCAGCCCGGCGCAAAGCGGTGCGGATCACAAGACATTCCTCCTGTCAGTGTAAGGCAGCCTCCTTCGCCGGTGCGGCGGGGCGGAGGACTTTTTTGGGCGCGGGCCTGGGACGGCGGGCAGCCAGAACGGCGGCCACCGCCTCCCCCACGGTGGAGACGAAGCAGAGGTTCAGCCCGGCTTCCCGGGCTTCCTGCCGCAGGGCGGGGGAGAGGGTCTCCCGGCAGGCGGCGGGCATGAGGACGGTGTGCACCACACTCCGGCCCCGGATGCAGGCGGCCAGCTTTTCCTCCACGCCGCCCACCGGCAGCACCTCACCGTTGAGGAACAATTCCCCCGTGGCCGCCACCCCGGAGAGGGTCAGGCCGGTGAGTTTGCTCCACACCGCCAGACAGATGGCCAGCCCGGCGCTGGGGCCGGATTTCTTGCTGGAGTCCATGGCTACGGTGAGGGCGGGGGCCTTGGCCTGTCCCAGGAGCGACGCCGCCAGGGTGACGGCCAGCTCCACGCTCTCGTTCATGGTGGTTTCCCCCATGCCCAGCAGGCGGAGGGGCACCCCCGGTTGTCCGGAGCTCACCACCACCCGGGACACCAGCCCGCCGCCGTCCCCGGTGGCAGCCAGAATGTAGGTGATGCCGGGCTGGGTGATGGGCGGCTGTTCCAGCGTCGCCGCGCCGAAGAGGGCGGACACTTCTTCCCGGGTGCGGGGCAAGGAATGGCCGCTGCGCAGATGCTCGGCCAGGCGGACGCAGGCGGTCTCCAGGTCGCGGGCGCCGCCGGTGCGGCAGTGACAGAGGATCTCCGCCGCCGTCTCCCCGGGCAGGTCCTGCTCCACGCCCTCCCGGCAGGCGGTGGCCAGCCACATGCGGCGGAGCAGGCGCTCTTTCTGACGGGGAGAGTAAGGCTTGACCTCCACCACCCGGCAGCGGTCCAGCAGGGGGCGGCTGATGGTGTCCAGGCGGTTGGCGCTGAGGAGGATGATGTGCTGGGAAAGATCCAGCCGTCCCAGGAAGCCGTCCTCAAACAGATGCTCCTTCTCCAGCAGTTCCAGCAGAACGTCGGCCACCTCGGTCCTGGCCTTGTCCACCTCGTCGAACAGCAGCACACAGCGGCTCTTTTTGCGCAGGATGCTCTGGACCAGCAGGCCGGACCCGGCGTTGGTATAGGGCTTTTTGATGCCGGTCAGGTCTCCCCGGTGTTCCAGCGCCCCCATGTTGATGCGCACCAGCTGGGCGCCGAGGCTGTGGGCCAGGGCACGCCCCAGGGCGGTCTTGCCGGTGCCGGGCGCCCCGCAGAGCAGGATGGGACGGCGCTGGCCGTCGCAGACGTTGAGCACCATCAGTTCCTTGAGGTCCTCCATCCCCTCCAGCTCCCGGTCCAGGGTCTTGCGCACCTGCCCGGGATCGGGCGGCGGGCAGGGACGGGCGGCCTGCTGCAGGGCGGTGAGTTCCCGCAAAGTGCGCAGCTTCTGCTCCCGCTCGCCCTCCCAGGAATCGGGACGGTGGAGGGACAGCAGCTCGGCGGCAATGCGGTCGGCGCTGTGCCGGGTCTCGGCGGGCAGGCCGTCCCGGCTGTGGTAGTATTCCACCACCAGGCGCTCGTCGTCGGTGAGGGCGGGCTCCCCCAGCAGGCGGGACAGATCCTCCGGCCGGATGCTCCCGGTCACCCGGGGGCGCATCTGTTCCAGATAGCGCTCCGCACGGGCCAGGGAGCCGGGGGCGTAGTCCTCCACCAGCAGGCGGGCGGCCTCGTCGGTGAGGGAAAAGGCGGGCTCACCCCGCTGTGCCCGGGCCTGGAGCATGCGGATCTTTTCCCCGGTGGAATGCAGGGGAATCTCCAGCACATCCCGGAAGAGATTGCGCTCCTCGGCGCGCAGTTCCGCCGACTGGGCGATGATGTGGCCGTAATAGTGCACCGGCCAGAAAATGAACTGGTCGGTAAAGGTGCCCCGGAGGAACAGTTCCCGCAGGCTCTGGGCGGGGTTGTCGCGGTCGCTGTCCTTCTCGGGGAAGCCGGCGCTCAGGTTCTGGAAGCCCACCAGCGGGGCCTCCAGCGCCTTGACGATGCTGCCGCAGGTGCCGGTGGAGGCACCGGTGGAGTAGGACATGTCGATGCCCTGCAGCGAAAAGACACCGTCGTTGGCGTTGATCTCGGCACCCTGCATCACCGACACAAAGCAGGACACCACTGTCTCGGAGGCGGAGCGCTCCAGGTCCAGGAGCAGCAGATGAAGAGGCTGCCGGGCGGCATTGGCGTTCTCGCAGCGGCAGACCAG
This sequence comes from uncultured Gemmiger sp., assembly GCA_944388125.1. Lineage (GTDB taxonomy): Bacteria > Bacillota > Clostridia > Oscillospirales > Ruminococcaceae > Gemmiger. The sequence goes on from CALXHO010000054.1 coordinate 5,923, forward strand.
CCAGCGGATGAGTTCGTCGTGGCCGGGCAGGGCCCGGGTCAGCTTCTCCTGCAGGGCGTCCACGGGGATGGGCTGATACCGGGGCTTGCGGGTATAGCAGTAGCGCAGCATGAGCAGGATCCGGTGGGCCAGCTTGTCCCCCGGGTTGCCGGAGGAGAGCAGCCCCTGCAACTCGGCCACCAGCTCGGGAGAGTAGCAGTCCTGGTATTCCTCCAGCAGCATTTTCAGCTGGTCGGACTTGAGGCGCTGGGGCAGTTCTCCCGGCAGGGCGTTGGACGGGGCGGGCTCCGGATCACGGGAGGCATTTTCCTGGATAAAATCCATGGCTTTCCGCACGGCGGGCATCTGCATCATGGTTTTCAGCCGGGACTTGCGCAGCAGATCGGAAAAATCCTCCTCCTTGGGCGGCGTCTCGGAGGGCATCTCCGGGGCGTGGGCCGTCACCGGATCGGGGTCCTTGGGCAGCTCCGGGGAGGAATCGGGGGACTCCAGCACTGCATGGATCAGCCGGTCGGGATCGTCGTTCAGGTCCGCCTCGTCCTTCTCCGCCTCCCCGCCGGCCTTGCCTGCATCCGCCTTGCGGGAGCTGTCCGTCTCCGCCTCCGCCCAGAGGGGCCAGAAGATCACGGGGTCGGGCTGCAGCATGAAGGGGGAAAGGGCCTTCCAGGCGGCGTCCGGGGGACAGTTGCCGTACCGGAACAATTGGGTGTAGTGGTCGGCCGGGAGAAAGTAGAGCGCCGCCCCCGCGGAAAACCCGCTGGAGGTGGATTCCAGGTCCATCAGCTGGACCAGGGCGCCCTTGGGAATGTGCTTGCGCAGCCCTTCGTCACAGAACAGCTCGTACTCCTCGTGGCCGTTGCTGGTCTGGATGATCCGCAGCATCTCCTCTTCCACCAGCACGCCCGCCATCCATTGGGGCAGAGGCTGCGCCTGGAACTCCAGAGGGTTGATGGGCAAAAAATGCATCCGCATGGTTTTCATAATGTATTCTCCTTTCACAATGGGGACCGGAATCTGTATTCACAATACGATCCACCCCCCGGTGTGCAGGGAGAATTTTTCCGCCTTTTTTCGGGAAACCGGTGATTTTTCCCCGCCCTGCCCGAGGGCGGACGGCATAAAATGAATTGCGGGATCCTGGGGGAGCACGGTATAATGAAACCAGCAACATCCCGAGATTGCAGCTTTCTGATTCTGTATAATATATTAAATATATACAAAATGTATAAAACGCGCTCCCCGGCAAAGGAGAAAGCGAAAAAATCCCCGGCAGGGACGCGACGTCCTGACGGGGACAGGAGAAGGGGGAAATGATCCATGGGAAAACCGACGGAGGAATTCCAATACCAGACACGGCGCCTGCAGGGCCAGGGCAACAGTGAGGTTTACGCCACCCTGCTGGAGGGACGGGTCATCATCGAAAAAAAGTTTGAAAGCCCCGAGGCTGCCCGGCGGGAGGAGGAAGTCACCCGGGAACTGGCCGTCCGGCGGGATGAGGAGGGCCATGCCCTCAGCAACAACGACTTTGTCTTTTTCACCACGGTGGCATTGCAGGGGGACAAGGCGGCCATCCGCATGGACACCATGGCGGGCTGGACGCTGGCCGAGTACCGGGACCGCTGGCTGGCAGGCGGCCGTCCCTGGCCGGACGATTACCCTGAGGGCGCCATGCCGGTGCGGGTCTACCTGCTGCGGGTGCTGGAAGCCATCCGGGAGACCGCCTTTGCCCTGGAGCGGGTCCACCACAACCGCATCCCCTACCTGCACTGTGACATCAAGCCGGGCAATCTCTGGATCGTGGCGGGGCAGCACCCCACCGACCGCATGGCGGGCATCCGGATCATTGATTTCGGCTCGGCGGTCAGCCTCAGCCGGGAGGATCCGGACACCCTCACCCCCGACCGGCTGCTGGAGCGCTACCGCCATGTCTGCGGCACGCCGGGATTCTGGTCGCCCCGGCTGAGCCGGCTGTACCGGGACATGAATGCCCTGTCGGAGGCGGTCTGGAGCGAGAGCCCCCGCGCCGCCCGCCTGGCCGAAGCCTGCCGTGCCGATCTGCGGGCCCTCACGCCCGCCGATGATTTCTACTCCCTGACGGCGACGCTGTTCTGGGCGCTGACGGGGGAGACGGCGGAAGGCAAGACCGCCGACGGCGTGGGTCTGGCTCTGGAACAGAGCCTGGCCGGTGTGCCGTCCGACGTGCGGGAAGCCCTGACCGCCTTTGTGGCGGAGGAGCTGGTCCTTTGCGGCGGCGAGGAGGAGGGACAGGACGGCCTTTCCCCTTTCCGGCACTTTTTGCAGGGACTGGAACAGGTGGAGGAGCTGGCCCGGAGTGAGGACATCCGGCCCGAAACCCTCTCCCGGGGTGTGGAAAGCTGGTGGGAGGCGCAGGACGAGTGTCCCTTCCCGGAGGATGCCGGTCTGATTTCGGACAAACCCTGGACCGAACCGGAGAACCTGGAAGACCTGCCCCAGGGCATTCCCGGGGTGGAATTTGTTTTGGATGAGAGCGTCAGGGCCTTTTGCCTGGAGGGGGAAGCGGGCAGCGGCAAGACCAGTATCCTGCTGTGCGCCCTGGACCAGCTTCTGAAAGAGCGGCATCAGATCCCCCTCTACCTGCCGCTGGAATCCTTCGACCCGTATCCCGACTGGCTGCTGCGGGAACTCTGCGCCCGGTATCTGCCCCGGGCGACCGACCCGGCCCGGGCGGTGGAACAATTGCGGCGGATGCTGTCGGGGGAGGGGGAGGACCGCTTTACCCTTCTGCTGGACGGCACCGAGCAGATCCCGCCGGAAGACCAGGCGGCCTTCTGCCGCATGGTGGAACAGTGGAGCGCCTGCCCCCGGGTCCGCCTGGTGGCGGCGGGGCGCAGGGTGCCGGAACTGGGCCTGCCCCGGTTTTATCTGGTCCCGGGGCCGGACAGCCTGGAAGGGCTGGAACCCGCCCCGCCCAAGGCGAGCTGGTATGTGGGCATGACGGCCTTCCGGCTGCGGCAGGTGGCCTGGCTGCCTGCCGCCCGGGACAACCTCTGGCTGGAAAACATGGAACACCGGCCGGTGACGGCGGTGGGATTCCAGGCGGCATGGCTCTTTGGAATTTTTGCGGACAGCGGCCACACCGCCATGGCGGAGGAATTTTTCCTCACCACGATGGCGCCCCTCTGCTGCCGGATGGTCGGGGAGGACACCCTGACCTTTTCGGCCGAGGGGGCGGATATCCCCGGGGACTTCCTCCAGTGGCTGAAGGCAATCGGAATCTGCAAACCGGCGGGGGGAGGACGCTTTGTCCTCTCCCGGCGGCTGCGGGATTTCCTGGCGGCGGTGTGGTGCGCGGCGCCCGAACATCCGGACGCCCTGCCGGACCTCCTCCGCAGGGCAAAAGGGGATCTGACCGGACTGGTGTTCAACCTGGCGGAACTGTCCCCCCTCTTTGCCCGGGTGGAACAACAGATCCAGGAGGGCACCCCCTGGGCAGAACTGGATGAGGAAGCCTGCACCGGCATGGCCTGCGGCAGGAATCCCCGGCCCCGGTTTTTCCTGCCTACGGGGGAGGTAAGCCCCTGGACCGATTTCCTCAACCGGATCTATCCCAAGAAAAACGCCTTGAAACGATTGTTTTTTGAACTGTTCCGGCAGTTTTCCCTGCCCGGCTGGCAGGAGAAGGGCCGTCTGATGTTTGAGGGCTGGGCCTACTCCCAGTGGGGGGATCTGTCCCGGGAAAACCTGAAGCACGCCCCGGCGGACCTTTTCGACCTGTGCCACGCCAGGCTGACCGGTGCATATGGGGAGGCCATCCTGCCCCGGATGGAGCTGCGGCAGATCGCCATGCTGGACATCCCGGAGGAAATTCTCTGGATGGACTGCCGCGACGGCTGCCTGCTGCTCACCTCCCCCGACCGGGTGACGGTGGTGGAGCCCGACGGCAGGAGCGTTTGCCTGAGGGAGGCGGGAAAAGAGTCCCGTGTCCGGCCGGTCTGGGCCCGCTTTGAGTGGGAGATCACAGAGTACATCCCCGAGAACATCACAGAAAAATGGCCCCTGGTGGTGCGGTTTTTCTGTGAAGGCGGCGGGTTCGGACACCGGCCGGTACAGGGCAAACTGCTCTACCGGCAGGGGAAAGAGATCTCCCCGGAGGCCAGAACCAGGCCCCTGGAGGAGGTGTCTCTGGGGCAGCAGTCGGAATGGGAGCAGTGGGTCAAAAAACAGCACCCCCGGCCCGGGGTGTGGATCTCCTCCGACGGGCGCTGCCAGCTCTCGCTGGAAAAACGGCTGGGCCGCATCTGGCTGACGCGCCGGGATCTCCGCAAACCGGACGCCCCGGCGGAAAAGCTGTGGGAGTGCGGCGTTCCCGGATACTGGTATGAGACCCCCGGCCGCCGGGAACAGGTGGAGGAAAATCTGTGGCTGACGGTCCGGCAGGAAAAATTGGGAATCCTGGGACCGACAGGCGGAGAACTGACCCTCTATGACGGCGGGGGCATCCAGCGCATGTGGAAATTTGACAGCCCCGATCAGGCGGCCGCTGCCTGGATGAGCAAGGCCGTTCCCGGCTGGAGAGGGTATGCGGAACCGGGTGCCATCGTCCTCACCGGAAACGGGCTTCTCTGTGAGTGCCGTGCGGCGGACAATGTCTGGGCGTACGAGGCGGGGAAGGTGAAATTCTTCCTGCTGGACATCACTCCGGATGGGCAGGTCCGCAACACCGTTGCCCTCCCCGAGCTGGAGGAGGAATATGCACCGGAGCCGGAGGCCTGGGAAGATTTTGCCGTTGACCCGGCCAACTGCGCGGCCATGGACGGGGAGAAAGTCTATTTCTGCTCCGCCTTTTTCCCCAGCATCGTCCTCCACTATCACCCCGAAACCGCCCAGGTGGAAGAGATCCGGCACAATGCGCCGGTGAAGGCCATCGTCCGGCAATGGAGCGCGGGGAAAAACACCGGGCGCCTTGTCTCAGTCTGCGCCGAAGGCGGAATGAGCAGATGGCTCAGCGGGGAGCGGGGGGATACGCCGCTCACCCCGCCGGCTCTCCTGCAGGAGTACGGCAGACGGGTTTTCCAGCGGGAGGGGACTTTCCGGCCCTTTGTGGCCCGGGTTGTCACCGGGGCCCAGCTGGATGACGCCGGATATTTTGAGAAACGATTCCCCGTAAAGAGCGGGGAGGCGGGGCCCCGGGGGCGGTATGCCCTGCTCAGACAGACCCCGCGCCTGGAAAAAATCCGGATCGCCCGGGTCCCTGCCCTGTGCTGCGGAGGGTCCATGGAGGACTTTGCCCGGCAGTGCGCGGAGGAACTGGACGAAAATGACCTGACCAGATGGCTTCCCCTGGTGGGGGAGCTGTTCCCCGGCGAGGTGGAGACCTTCCGCCGCTGCCTGGAAGGGCAGATGGATTTTGACGCCAACATCCTCTGGCTGGAGCGGGAGGACATTGTGAGCGGCAAATACGCCGCCCGCCTGTCCGGCTGGGAGAAGGAGGGCATGCCCTGTGACCTGCTGGTGCTGGACCTGACCAAAGACCTGATGCTGCCCGAGGATGTGGCAGACATTGTGAGCGTGCTGGAATACTTTGACCGGTTTTCCCTCATCGGCTCCCATGCCCTCATCCTGACCGGAAAGGAGGGGGACCGCCTGGCCGATCTGCTGGGCGAGGCCCTTGCCGGACAGGAGCAACCCTCCTGACCGGAACCCTTATCAACCAAAAAAGACCCGCTTCCGGGCCGTCTTGCACGATGGCCGGGAGCGGGTCCTGATTTTTTGCGGAAAAGAAAGGGGAAAACTCAGCCCATGATGGCGCGGACATCCGCCTCGGGCACCACGCTGGTGATGCCGCCGTGGGTCTGGGTGGAGAGGGAGGCGGCGCAGCAGGCAAAGCGGGTGACGGCGCGCAGCTCCTCCACGGTGAGGGCCTCGGGGGCCTTGTTCAGGCGGAGGAACTGGCTCATGGCGCTGCCGCCGAAGATATCCCCGGCGCCGGTGGTGTCCACCACATGGATGCCGGAGGGGGAAGCTACCTCGCAGTTGCCCTGGGCGTTGGCAACGTGGCAGCCCTTGGGGCCGAGGGTGGCGTAGACCAGGCGGACGCCGTACTCGGTCAGCAGTTTCTGTGCGCCCTCCTCGGGGGAGATGCCCCACAAAAACTCGATTTCCTCATCGCTGATCTTGACGATGTCGGACTGGTGCAGGCCCCACTCGATCTGCTCCTTGGCGGCCTCGTCGCTGGGCCACAGGGGCTTGCGCAGGTTGGGGTCAAAGCTGATGAGCTTGCTGTGCTCTTTGGCGTAGGCCACGGCGGCTTTGGTGGCGGAGCGGGCGGGCTCGCTGGTCAGGCTCAGGGTGCCGAAGTGGAACACCCGGCAGTCGTCCAGCAGGGAAAGGTCCAGCTCGTCGGTGCGCAGGCAGGTGTCGGCGCCCGGCTTGCGGGCAAAGCTGAAGGACCGGTTGCCGGTGGCGTCCAGTGTGACGAAAGCCAGGGTGGTGAAGACGGCAGGGTCGGTGACGATGCCTTTGGTCTCGATGCCCTTCTCATTGAGGGTGCCCACCAGCAGATGGCCGAAGGCGTCGTCGCCCACCTTGCCCAGCAGGGCGGTGGAGCAGCCGTACTTCTGCAGGGCGGCCAGGAAATTGCCCGGGGCGCCCCCCGGCTGGGCCTTGAGGGTGGGGTAACCGCTCTCGTCGGTGGATACGGGGGCAAAGTCGATGAGAAGCTCACCCAGTGCAACAACATCTTTCATAGTAAAAACCTCCAATCTCAACAGTCGCGGCGGGGGACCTGGTCGGGAAACGCCTGGGCAAGACTTGCCTCAATGCCGAAAGCGGCATCCAGCCGGTCATACAGCAGAAACAGGGCGGCGAACAGGTCGAACCACACGGCGACAAGGGGTACAAGGATCAGCGTCCAGGGCGCAAACAGCACCATCAGCAGCCACCACACCAGCTGCAGCAGGCAGACGCCCAGGGTGGCCCAGAAATTCTTGACGGTGAAGAGCAGCGCGTTGCGCAGCCGGACGGAGGCCCGCTGGTCAAACAGGACCAGCTGGGGCCAGTACAGGGTGGACAGCACGAAAAACAGCAGACAGCTGAACAGGTAGATCACCAGGGTCAGGGCGGAGGGGACCACCCGGCTCCAGGCAAAAAAGAGCATACCCGCAAAGACGGCGGAACCCAGGAACAGCCCGGTCAGGGCGCCGGGCAAAAGAGCAGCGCGCCAGTTCTGGGCAAAGGCCCGGCGGAAGTTGGCGGACCAGCTGCCGGGGGCGTCCCGCAGGGCGCGGAGGATATTGTCATACAGGCAGGCGAGGAAAGGACCGGCGATGGCGCCGCCCAGAAGGCTGGCAGGCAGCAGAATCAAAAGGCTGCTGCTCAAAACGGCATAGGCCACCCCGGCTGCCAGGGGCAGACAGCCCGCCAGGGTCACGAGCCCGGTGAGGAAAAAGCGTTTCCAGTTGCGGCCCAGCACATCCTGATAGCGGTCGATGCCGATGAGACGGCCCCGGGCGTCGCGGCGGGGTTCGCCGGTGTCATAGGGACGGAACAGATTCATGGCGGCAGGCTCCTTTTTGCATTACAGCGAATCTCTGGTGGTGCCCCCCGGCTGGTAGCGCACGGGCAGGCAGATGAGGGGCGGCAGGCCGGTGAAGTCGTTGGACAGCACCATGCTCACGGCGGTTTCGGCCAGGGCGGGCACAGGCTGCACGATGGTGGAACAGATGTAATCCTGGTCCCCGAACATGCGGATGCCGTCAAAGCCGATGACCTGGATATCCTCGGGCACCCGCAGGCCCAGGCCGCGCACTATCTTGATGGCGTCCCAGGCCATCAGGTCGGTGCCGCAAAACAGCCCGTCCAGCGGGGTGTCGGTGTCCAGGATGTTGTGGCGCAAGAATACCTCGAAGGCGGACAGGGGTGCGCCGTCGGTGAGGTTGCACATTTCAAAGGACAGCCCCGCCTCCATGCAGCCGCTGACAAAGCCGTCCTTGCGCTTGCTGGGCTCGTTGGTCAGGGAGGAGCCGGACCGCAGGCAGGCCACCCGGCGGCAGCCCAGCTCGGCCAGCTTCCGGGCGGCCAGCTGCCCGCCGCCGAAGTTGTCCGACGCAATGCAGGGCACCGATACGCTGAAAAAGCGGTCGATGGTCACAAAGGGAATGCCCTCCGGAATATCCAGGTGGGCGCTGTATGTCAGGGCGATGATGCCGTCCACCCGGTTGTGGACCACCATGCTCACAAACTCCTGCTCTCGGTCACGGTCGTACTCGGTAAAGCAGAGCATCATTTTATATCCGCGCTTTTCCAGGGCCATGTTGACGTAGTGGGTCAGCAGGGCAAAGAAAGGGGAGATGGTGTTGGGAATGATCAGCGCAATGGTGCTGGTGCGGTTGCTTTTCAGCGCCTTGGCACTGGGATTGACCCGGTAGTTCAGCTTTTTGACGGCGGCTTCCACCCGCAGGCGGTAGCTTTCCCCCACGGGCTGACCGTTGATGACCTTGGACACGGTACCCAGCGCAACGCCGGCCTCACGGGCAACGTCGCTCATGGTAGCGGTCTGCTTGTCGCCTTTCATGAAATTTCACCTCGGTGTCCTCGTTTCTGTATAGTATATTATACTCTCGTCCCGGACCGAAGTAAATAGATTTCATGAAAAAATCGGTCGAATTTCACCGATTTCACCGAAAAAAGCTGCACAAATTGAAAAGAAAATCCTTGTGCATGCCGACAAAACCGCCCAAGGACGCGGATTTTTTTGGACTTTGACATTGACTTTTGGCTGCGTGGGTGGTATGTTGAATTCACAGAACGCGTGAAACGATTCATGAACCGTCCACCAAAAAGGAGGAATTTCCATGAACAAAACGAAGACCGCACCCCAGGCAAAGCGGTCCGGCCTCCCCAGGGCATTGCAATGGGGGAAGCGGGACAAGGCCAGAAATGCCGGCGAACTTGCGGTCCGGCACAAGCCGCTCAAACAGCGGCTGGCCGAAAACTGGCAGCTGTATCTGCTGCTGCTCATTCCCGTCATCATCACCATCGTTTACAAGTACGGGCCCATGTACGGCATCCAGATCGCCTTCCGGGACTTCAAGGCCAGCCGGGGCATCTGGGGCAGCGAATGGGTGGCGTTTGAATGGTTTGAACGCTTTTTCTCCTCGCCCAACTGCGGCCGCATGATCGTCAACACCGTGCTCATCAGCCTGT
>CALXHO010000055.1 GCA_944388125.1 uncultured Gemmiger sp.
GGTGGACGGTACAGGACTCGAACCTGTGACCTCCTGCACGTCAAGCAGATGCTCTACCAGCTGAGCTAACCGTCCATGTCTCGCGACTTGATTATTATAGCAAAGACCGCCCCAAAAATCAAGCCTTTTTGCAAAAAAAATCTCCGGGGCCTCCCGAAAAGCAGGGAGTCCGGAGATTTTTCCGTTGTATCGTGGTTTTGCTGTGGGGTGGCGGGCACGGGGCCGGCCTTGTCAGAAGTAGCTGCGGATCTGGAACTTGTCCTCCTTCTTCTGCTCCTCCACCACCAGTTTTTCGTGGTTGAAGTCGAAGTGGACGCTGCGGCAGTCGTCGGTGTTGCGGGTCAGGCGCAGCAGGGTGTCCACCCGCTTGGTCTCTTCCTTGGTGTAGAAGAGGTAGCTGGCGCCCTCCCGCCGGGCACGGCCGGTGCGGCCGATGCGGTGGGTGTAGTGCTCGTTCTCCTCGGGGACGTCGTAGTTGATGACGGCGTCCACGTCGGACACGTCGATGCCCCGGGCGGCCACGTCGGTGGCCACCAGCACGGCGATCTCCCCCGCCTTGAACCGGGTCATGATGCGGTTGCGCTCCGCCTGGGACAGATCCCCGTGGAGGCAGTCCACATTGAAGTTGAGCCGGGCCAGCTGGTTGGCCAGCATGCCGGTGTTGTACTTGGTGTTGCAGAAGACCATCACCCGCTTGTAATCCTTGCTGAGGATGATCTGGGCCAGGTCGGCCAGCTTGTCCCGGCCGGTGGTCAGCAGCTTGTACTGGTCAATCTTGGGGCTGGAATCCTCCACCGGCTGGACGCTGACCTCGGCGGCGTTGTGCTGGTAGAGCCAGCCGATGTCCAGCACCTCCCGGCTGATGGTGGCCGAGAACATGGACAGGCTCTTGCGGTGTTTCATCAGGTCGATGATGTGCCGCACGTCCTTGTAGAAGCCCATGTTCAGCATCTCGTCGGCCTCGTCCAGCACCACGGTCTCCACGTCGGAAACATCGATGGCGTGATGACGGTAATGGTCCATCAGCCGCCCCGGTGTGGCCACCACGATCTGGCAGCCCGCCTTCAGCTGGCGCTGCTGTTTGTCCAGCCCGGCACCGCCGTAGACACAGACGATCTTGATATCGGGCAAAAACTGGGCCAGATTCTGCAGGTCCTGGGCGATCTGCTGGGCCAGTTCCCGGGTGGGGCTCAGCACCACAGCCTGGGGCTTGAGAACCTCCGGGTTCACTTTGGAAAGAATGGGGATGCCGAAAGCCACCGTCTTGCCGGTGCCGGTGGGGGCTTTGGCGATCATGTCGTGGCCGTCCAGCATGAGGGGAATGGCCTTCTGCTGGATCTCGGTCATCTCGGTAAAGCCCATCTCCCGGGTGGCGCGCAGGATCTCGGGGCGCAGGGATAACTCACTGAACTGCATAGAACGTCTGTCTGCCTTTCCTTGCGGGCAGTCCCGGCACGGCACACCGCATTTTTCCGGGAAAACCGCCTGCTGTCATCAAAAATTTGTCGTCTGCAAACCATTATACCAACATTTTCCCGGCAGGGCAAGCAGGCTTTGCGCGGGATATACAAGGCGGGCCGTCAAATTTTGGCAAAACTGCGCGTTGGTGAAATGCTATAATGAGACCAGATACAAACGTGCCCATCCCGCGGCCGGAAAAAGGCCCGGCAAACTCTTGTCCGGGGCCCTTTTTGCCGGGGGAAGGGCGCGGAAATCAGCCCGGCCACGCCGCGGCAAAGGAGGCATCACACATGAGAAAAACCGCACAAACCGTCATCCGGGAAGGGGCTTACTACACCATCGCAGCGGCCAACGGCCGTGTGCTGGAAGTGGCCGATTTCAACACCGAAAACGGCGCGTCTGTGCGCCTTTGGAGTTACGAGGGCCAGCCCTGGCAGCAGTGGTCCTTTGAGGTGGCCGCCGACGGCCAGTACCGCATCCGCAACCGGTTCACCGGCAAGGTGATGGACCTGGCCATGGGCGGTGTGGCCAACGGCACCTGGGTCCATCAGTGGTCGGTGACGTCGGGGGCCAGCCAGCGGTGGCAGGTCATGCCCGCGGCCAACGGCTGCGTCAAGCTGCGCAACGTCCTGGCCGACAAGGTCATCGACCTGGTGGGCATGCGGGTGGACAACGGCACCCAGGCCCAGATCTGGCAGGACGTCTTTGGGGAGAACCAGCTGTGGCGCATCGACCCGGTGCCCGACAAGCTGCTCCAGAAGGAACCCGCCGCCCCCGTGGTGACCCGCGCCCCCAAGAGCACCCGCATCCAGACCGGCAAGGGCATCCACGCCAAAAAGACCGGCGGCAAGGGCGCCGCCCGGGCCCGCAAGACAAAGTGAGCGGGACTGCCCTCTGAACCCGTTCCGCCGACACAGCAGGCAATACAAAGAGCCTTCCCCCATGGGGAAGGCTCTTTTGCTGTCTTTTCGGTGTGCCGGTTCATCCGTCCACCCGCAGCAGGGGGGCAAAGGCCGAGGGGCTCCGCCACAGCTCATCCGGCGGGCCCGCCAGGTAGCTGCTCCGGTCGGGATCTGCCAGGTTTTCCGCCACCGCCCGGCCGTCCCCGGCCATGGCCCGGACCACACAGGGTCCCTCCAGTATGCACTTGCGGATCTCCCCCGTGGTGGGGTCATAGTAAAACACCGTGTCGTCATAGCAGAACTGCATCCAGGGCAGGCCGCAGTCCTCCGCAATGTGGGAATCCACGCTCATGGGGTCCACCAGCACCCGCTCCATCAGGACATCGGGCAGGGTGGTCTCCTCCACCGCCCCGGTGCGCAGGTCCATCAGGGTGACCCGCCCTGCTCCACCCACCAGCACCAGCCGGTCCCGGGCGGCGAACAGTCGGGTGGACTGGGGATAGGTGCCGGAGGCCTCCCCGGTAAAGACCGCCCGCCGCTGTCCGGTGGCCGGGTCCACCAGCTCATAGCAGGACTGGGTGGTGCTCTGTCCCGTCGTGCCCAGGGCCTGGCTCCAGTAATGGAGGATATCCATGGGGTCCAGCGGCCGCCGGATCAGCAGGCAGCCGCCATAGCAGCCCAGCACCTCCTCGTACCGGAAAAACAAAGCCGGGCTCTCGGTGATCTGGCCGGTGGAAACGTCGCAGACCTGATAGTGTTCCCCCGGTTCCTCGCTCTCCTGGTAGATCAGCGACCGGGCAAAGTAGGCCTTGGTGCCGTCCACCGCCACGCAGTACCAGTCGGAAGCGTCCTCGGGCAGCTGGGCGATGGTCTCCCGGGTCAGGCCGTCGGCGGAGATGCGGTCGATGCCGGCATGCAGCATCCGGTCGATGTTTTCCTGGGTGGGGGGCCGGTTCTCCATGAGCAGGATGTCGATGGCCTCGTCCTCGCTGCCGATGCTCTGGTTGCCCGAGGGCACCAGATAGACGCAGCCCTCCGCCCCGAACAGCCGGGGACTGGTGTAGGACATCTCCTCGGGGGTCAGGTAGGCGGGGCAGTCGGTGGTGTCGTGGGTGCAGCCGGGCTTCTGGCAGACGCAGCCGTCGGTGTCGGCGATGTAGTCCAGGTACCGCACCTGGGCCCCGCCGCCGGGCATGACTTCCAGATAATAGCCGGTGTTCCCGTCCGACCAGACCGCCCCCTCCCCCTCGATGGGCCGGCGCAGGGTGTCCCGGTCCAGCAGTTCGTCGGTGATGGCCGACTCCTCCGCCGGGGCAGGGTAGGTCCCCGCGGCCAGCATCTCGGGGGTGCAGGGCTGCAGGTCCAGCCAGAAAAAGGAATCCTCCCCGTTGGTGCCCCGCCAGCAGGTGGCCATGAGTTTTCCCCGGGCGCTGTACAGGCTGAAGTCCTCCCAGCAGGTGCCGGTGGGCACGATCCAGTCCCCCAGCCCCTCCAGGTCGTTGAGGGCGATCCACTGGTTCAGGATCTGCCGGGCCCCGGGGTAGTCGTCATAATCGGGACCGGGCACCCGCAGGAACAGCTCCACCACCTTGCCGGTGTGGGCCTCCATGGTGATGCCCAGGCGGCGGATGCCTCCCTCGTCGCAGGCGATGGAGAGAAAGCCCAGGGTGTCGCTGGTGCCGGACAGGCTGTTTTCCAGGATGACATCGTCGGCGGCCAGGTCGTAGTAAAACAGGTCCAGCCAGGACATGCTCAGGATCTCCCGGTCGGTGTACTCATTAAGGACCTGCTCCACCTTGGGCGCCAGGGAGTAATCCGTCGGCAGGGTGCCAGTGTTGTTCTGGTAGTAAAAGCCTCCCTGGCCGTTGCCCTGGGCGGTATTGCTGGCATAGTTGGCATCCCGGCGCTCGTGGAGCAGCCGCACCAGGTAGTAGTCGCTGCCCTTGGGGGTGAGGGACTGATACCCTCCCTCCGTCTGTTCCCGGTTGGAAAAGAAGGCGGTGTCGGTGAGGGCAAACATGGCCGCCGGGGCCAGCATGCCCAGGGCGATGACCAGGGCGCACCCCACCGCCCAGAAGGGAAACCGCCGCCGGGGTTTGGGCTGCTCCACCGGCTCCCGCAGTCCCTGCCAGTCGGGGGCGGAGGCGTCGGTGGCCTTTGCTGCCGGGGTGTGACCCGAGGGTCCGGAGGCCTCCCCCGTCCGGGCAGAAGGGTCAGCCGCGGCGGAGGCGGGGGATTCCGCTTCCGGCTCCGGCAGGCGCTTTTTCAGTTGGAACCATTTCACGGGGCATCACCTCCCTGGGAGGGGGTCAGGGTCACGGTGACGCAGGTGCCCCGGCCCTCCCGGCTCTGGATGTTCAGCTCAGTGCCGTGGGCCCGGGCGATGCTGCTGCACAGAGCCAGCCCCAGGCCGCTGCCACCGCTTTTGCGGGCGCGGGACTTGTCCACCATGTAAAAGGGCTCGGTGACCCGGCTGACGGCCGCGGCGGGAATGCCGATGCCCGCGTCGGCCACCCCCAGCAGAATGCCGTCCTTGCGGGGGCGGCAGAGAATCTCCACCACCTGGCCCTCATGGCTGGCCTTGACGGCGTTCTGGGTCAGGTTGCAGAGAAGGTCCACCAGCAGATCGGCGTCCCCCTGCACCGTGTATCCGGTTTTTTGGGGCAAACGGAGGGTCACCCCCGCCTTGCGGCAGACGGGGGCCATCATGTCCGCCGCCGCGGCCACCACCGGTTCCAGAGAAACGGGGGCGAGGGTCAGTTCCTCGTCGCTGAGGTGGAGCAGCTGGAGCAGCTTGCGGCTCAAGGATTCCAGCCGCCTGGCCTCATGGAAGATGGCGCTGGCGGCCTCCTTCTGCTCGTCGGGGTCGCAGTGGACGCTGCGCAGCATGTCCGCATAGCCGATGATGCTGGTCATGGGGGTCTTGAGCTCATGGGTGAAGGCCCCCATGAAGTCGTCCCGCTGCTGCACCGACAGTTCCAGCTGGGCCACCTTGTCCTCCACGGCGGCGGCCATGTGGTCAAAGCTGCGGCTGAGCTGGGCGATCTCGTCGTTGCCGGGGACGGCGGTGCGGCGGTCGTAGGCCCCCGCGGCGATCTCCCCGCTGGCCTGGTTGAGCAGGGCCAGCGGCCTTGTCATGCGGCGGCTGAGCAGGGCCACCACCACGGCGGCGCAGACCAGCACGACCCCCTCCATGGCCAGGAACCGCAGCAGGCTGCGGGTGCGGGCGTCGTACAGCGAGGTCACGTCAAACACCGAGAAGAGCCGGGCCCCGTCCAGCAGGTCGGAGCAGTAGAGGGCGCTGACGGTGTCCCCGGTGCGCAGGTAGCGGATCTGGGAGGCGCCCATATCGGTGGGCTGGACCTCCCCGGGCAGCTCCCCCCACACCATCTGGTTCTGGTACCACAGGGCGAAGGCGCTGCCCTCGGGGGCGGTGGAGGACAGTTCCTCCACCTGGGCGGCCAGCACCTCCCCGGTGATGGCGTCCCCCTGGCTGTACAGCGAGAGGATCTCGCTCTCCACCGCGTAGCAGGCCAGGGAGTGCTGGGCCTGGTTCTGGGCGTCGGCCTCGGCCAGGCGGTCGGCAAAGTCGCCGTAGAGCAGGGCGCAGCCCCCCGCCGAGAAGGACGCCGCCAGCACCAGCATCATGGCGCACCCCAGCTTCTGGGCAAATTTCACGGAGTCTCCTCCTCCTTTTTCAGGCGGTATCCCACCTTGTACACCGTCTCGATGCGGTCCTGCCAGCCCAGCTTTTTCCGCAGGCGCTGGATGTGCAGATCGAGGGTGCGGGTCTCGGTCATCTCGCCGCCCCACACCCGCTCATACAGCACATCCCGGTAGAGGGCGGCCCCACGGTTGCGCATGAGCTGTTCCAGCAATCCGAACTCCAGGGGCGTCAGGTCGAGGGGTCTGCCGTCTTTCCTCACCGTGCGGGAGACGGTGTCCAGCTCCACATTGAAGGCGGTGAGCACCCGCCCGCCCTTGCCGGTGCGGCGCAGCACCGTCTCCACCCGGGCCATGAGCTCCTCGATCTCAAAGGGCTTGACCAGATAGTCGTCCGCCCCCAGACGCAGCCCCTGCACCCGGTCCTTCACCGCACTCTTGGCGGTGATGAAGATGACCGGCGTGCCCATGGGCCGCAGGTATTCCAGCAGGGCATAGCCGTCCAGCCCCGGCAGCATGATGTCCAGAAGGGCCAGGTCGAAGCTGTTCTGCTCGATGCAGTTGGCCGCCTGCATGCCGTCGTTGAGGACGGTGCAGGAATATCCCGCCCGGGAGAGGCTCATCTCGATCAGGCGGGCAATGTTGGTTTCATCCTCAACGATCAGTATACGGTTCATGGCAGGGCGGCTCCTTTCCTCCTGGCAGGGTGATGACGATAACTTTCCATTGAGAGCTTATCACCAAGTTGTATCCGGGTTGTAACATCCGGGCGGCCCCCTGCCCCGGAAAATCCTATTGCTTCTCTATTATATCCCATCCGCCGCCCCGGCGCAAAAAAAGTCCCGCCCTGCCGGTGAGCTTCCGGCAGGGCGGGGGGCTGGAATGGCGGTGAGTCCGGGGGTGCGGCCGCCGGGAAAAGGCAGATTCTGTCAGGCGGTCTGGATGTCCCGGTAGCTGGGGGTGTCGGACAAAAAGTCGGCGTCGTCGATCATGGCCCAGCGCTCGCTGACGTCGGTGCCCACAAAGGTCATGCCGTCGGAGCCCACGGCCACCGCGTCCTCCATCCGCTGCTCGTAGCAGACCAGCACGGCGCCGTTCCCCTGGCCCAGGATGCGGATGCCCCGGACGTGGCCGTTGGAGAGGTAGTTGAGCTTGAGCTCGGCGGCGGTGCCGTCGGCGGGGTCGATGGCGGCCCGGCGGTCATCCCCCTCCAGGGTGGAGACGTCGGCAATGAGCCTGCCCCCCACCATGCCCCGGATGGTGATGGTGTAGATGTCCTCCTCCATCGCAAAGGGCCAGGCCACGTCGGTGGTGGTGGTCTTGCCGGTAACAGGGTCGATGGCGGTCAGGGCGCCCAGGCTCTGGTCAGGCAGCAGGTAGAGGGTGCCCTCCGCCATGGCCACCGTGCTGCCGGCGCTGCCGATTCTGGAGGTCCAGGATGCCAGCTCCCGCTCGGCGCCGGTGTCCACGTCCTTGGCACAGATGCGGTGGCTGCCCTGCTGGCTGTCCTCCCAGGCGGCCAGGGCGGCGTCGTAGTCCTCCTGGCTCATGTCGTCGGTCTGCTCGGGCATGGGGTCGTCCCCCCACTGGAAGGTGTAGAGGATGAGTTCCCGTCCCACGCAGCCCAGGATGCCCGCGTCGGAACCGCTCTGGTAGGGCAGGTCAAAGAGGCGCTGCGCCTCGCCCCCCTCCAGGGAGATGCGGCAGAGGGCGTTGGTGCTGCCGCCCTCCCCGTCCACGGTCTGCTGCTCAAAGTAGAGATAGGTCCCGTCGGTGAGGCGGGGGACCACCTCGTCGGCGGTCTGGTAGAGGATTCTGGGGTCGGAGCCGTCGCTGCCCCGCAGGGTGAGGGTCATGCCGTCCATGCCGTACCCGGCGCAGAGCATCCCGTCCCCCAGGACGTAGTCGGTCTCGCTGAACTCGGGGTCGATCCAGGCGGTGCAGAAGTCGCTGTCGTGGGTGCAGTTGGGCTGGGCGCAGAGCACCGTCCGGGTGGCGGAGGCGTAGTCGATCCAGCTGCGCAGGCTGCGCCCGCCCCCCGCGCCGTCGCCGGCATAGGTGTTGGTATAGAGGCCCTTGTCATTGCCGGCGGAGAGCAGTTCCAGCGCCCCGGCGGCCGGGGCGGCGGCATCGGGGGTGGTACCCACGGGGGTGTGGGCGGTGCCGGTGCGGCTGGCGGGGCCGCAGCCTGCCAGGGAGAGGGCCAGGGCCGCGGCGGCCAGGCCCGCCAGGGGGCGAAGGGAATGTTTCATGGCGGTATCCTTTCCCGGCAGGCCGTCAGCAGACGAACTCGCCGTCGAAGCCTTCCACCGGGGCAATGTCCCGGTAGTCAGGCTGGTTTTTCAGGAAATCTTCCGGGGCGATGAGGGCCAGGCGGGGCTTTTCCACCTCCTGCTCCCGGGGGGTGCCGTCCTCGGCCACCTCGCTCTGCAGGACAAGACGGTTTTCATACTTGACCAGCAGGCCGTGGCTGCTCTGGGCCAGGATCTGCACCGCCTCGGAATGGCCGTTGCGGATGTAGCCCATGGTCAGCTCGGCGGCGGTGCCGTCGGCGGGGTCCACCACCGCCCGGCAGGAACCCTCCTCCCCGTACTGGTCCAGGATGAGCTTGCCCTCCACCTGGGCGGTGATGGTGGTCTGGTAGATTGTCCCGCAGCCGCCCCGGCCGAACTCCCACTCCATGGGCATGCGGGTCTCGGCGCCGGTTTTGCCGTCCACCATGACCAGGAGATCCCTCTCGGGGTCGTACCAGTAGACCGTCTGCCCGTCAAAGTAGGGGTTGCTGATGGCGTCGGAGGGATAGCTCACATCCAGCAGGGTGCGGGCTGCCCCGGTGTCGATGTCGGTCGCCATGTATTTCAGGGTGGTGCGGGCGGTGCCGTCGGGCTGCTCCTCGCTGCCGTAGCTGGGGTAGAGGACTTCCCGGCCCAGGCAGCCGTCCACGTCGTAGGCGTTGAGATTGGTGAGGGGTTCGGGGTCGCCCCCCGCCAGGGGCACCCGGACGATGCTGCCCCCCGGCGCCACCACACAGTAGAGCCAGGTGCTGTCCGCCAGGGTGGGGACGTTGTTGTCGGCGGTCCGGCAGAGGGTCTTTTCCACCGTGCCGTCCGGCTTGCAGAGGGTGAGGGTGTAGCTGTCCTCGTCCCCGGTGTTGGTGACGATGTGCTCCCCGCCGGGCAGCACCCAGGCCGACCCGCCCCAGACGCCCCGCCAGGCGGGACAGCTCTCGTCGCTGTGGGTGCAGTTGGGCTGGGCGCAGAGCACGGTGGCCCGGGCCTGGGCGTAGTCGATGTAGCCCATGAGCTCGGTGCGGTCGTCGCTGCCCCGGGTCATGTCTATGAGGGAGAGGTAGAAGCCGTCGTCGCTGCCGTGGGAGAGCATCTGCAGGGGGTCTGCACTCTGGGTCATGT
Organism: uncultured Gemmiger sp.; assembly: GCA_944388125.1. Lineage (GTDB taxonomy): Bacteria > Bacillota > Clostridia > Oscillospirales > Ruminococcaceae > Gemmiger. Next base: position 9,437 of record CALXHO010000055.1, read on the forward strand.
CGGCGTCGGAGGCGGACTCCTGTGTGGTGAGGGGGGAGGCGTCGTCCCCATCCCCCGCCGGGCCGCAGGCCGTCAGGGAGAGGGCGAACAGGGCGGCCGCCGTCAGGGCTGTGCCGCGGAACAGATTCTTTTTCATGGGAAAACCACCTTTCGGGATCAAAGCGCCGTGTCGTCCGCGGCGGTATGGGTACAGCCTACCATACCCCCTTGTCATTTTTGTTTCACCGGCTCTTTTCTTTACAAGTGGATTCAGCCGCCGGGTTCCAGCCCCGAAAGATTGGTCATGTTCATGCGCAGGGAATTTTCCTCCGCCGCGCAGTAGAGGTAGACCTGGGCCTTGTCCGACCGGGAGGACACCCCCGTCTCCTTTGTCTCGTCCTGCCAGTCGTCCAGCACGTCCAGCCCCAGGTCCCGCCGCCAGGCGTCCAGCATGGCGGCGGGGTCGGCGGCGGGCAGCTCCCCCGACAAAGTCAGGGAGACCACGCCCCCGGTGGCGGTGTCCCACACGGCGGCGACGGTACAGTAGTCGGGACCGCCGGCCCGGCCCCCGGCATCCGGCCCGGCGCTGACCTGCACCCCCACAAAGTTGCCGGTCTGCTGGGTCAGGCAGGAGGTGCCCTCCTCCCCCGCCGCCGCAGCAATCAGGGCGGGCTGCACCGCCTCCGCCATTTCCCGGGAAAGCACCCCGCTCTCCGCCAGGTGGTCCAGCCGCTGTTCCAGCCCGGGCAGCAGGGAGGCGTCCCCCTCCTGCCAGCCGAAGTTGCCGGGCTGCAGCCGGGCGCGGTAGAGGTCGTACAGGATGGGGATGGCCCGGGCCTGCTCGTCGGGCAGGCCCGCCACGGCGGGACGGGGCAGGGGGCCTTCCAGCAGGGCGGCCTCCTGCCGGGCGCCCCACCACCCCGGCAGCAGCAGGGAGGTCCCGCACAGGGCCAGCACCCCCGCCGTCACCAGCAGGGCGGGCCCTTTTCCCCGGAAAAGACCGGAAAGGTTCACTGGGCGCATGGGGTTTCCTCCTCTCCGTCGGGCAGGTCCAGGGTGACGCAGGTCCCCCGGCCCGGCTCGCTCTCAATGGCAAGTTTGCTGCCGTGGGCGGCAGCGATGGCGGCGCAGAGGCTCAGCCCCAGCCCGCTGCCGCCCCGGGCCCGGGTGCGGCTCTTGTCCGCCATGTAAAAGGCCTCGGTGACGTGGGGCAGGTCCTCGGGAGGGATGCCCCGGCCGGTGTCCTGCACCTTCAGCCGCCAGCCGCTGCCCTGCCGCTCACAGCCCAGGGTGATGGTCCCGCCGGGAGCGGTGGCCGCCGCAGCGTTGAGGATGAGGTTGCGGATGAGGTCCGAGAGCAACGCCCGGTTGCCCAGTACCTTTGCCCCGGGGGGACAGTGGCTTTCCACCGTCACGCCCCCCAGATCGGGCAGACTGCGCAGAGCGTCCCCGAAGATGCCCGCCACCCCCTCGGGCCGGAGGGCGGGGGGCGGGCCCTCCTCCACCCTCAGCAGGGTGAGAAGCTCCCGGCTCAGGTGTTCCAGCCGGGTGGATTCGTGGTAGATGTAGTCGGCGGCCAGCTGGCGGACGTCGGCGGGCTGTTCCCCGCTGCGCAGCAGGTCGGCATAGCCCAGAATGGCGGTCATGGGGGTCTTGAGCTCATGGGTGAAGGCCGCCACAAACCGGGTGCGGCTCTCGTTCTGGCGGCGCAGGGCCTCCATGTGGCTCTCCACCGCCCCGGCCATGGTGTTGAAGCCCTGGGCCAGGCGGGCGAACTCTCCCCCGCCGGACACCTCCACCCGCCGGTCATACTGCCCTGCCGCAATGTCCCGGCTGGCGGATTCCAGCCGCCGCAGCGGCCGGGTCAGGGCCCAGGCCAGCAGCGCCGCGGCGGTGAGGGCCAGCACCAGCGCCACCCCCTCCACCATGAGGTACTGCCGAAGCTGGCGGGCGTGCTCGGTGAACTCCCGGGTGACGTCGTAGCCCCCCACCAGATAGAGCCCCGCCTGACCCGTCTGCAGGGGGGAGGCCAGCAGCAGATAGCGGGACTCCCCCGCCCCGCAGAAGAGCATCTCCCCGGTGCCGGCGCCCACCGCCTGCCACTGGTCGGCAAAGGGGAGGTTGGCGGGCATGTCCGACCAGACCACCATCCCCTCCCCGGTGAGGACGGCAAAGCGGTAGCCTTCCCCGCCTCCCGACAGCTGCAGCGTCCCGGCATAGCCCCCCAGGGCGTCGGCGGCGTCGGGAAGGGAGGAGGTGTCCCCCAGCAGATCCTCCAGGGCGTAGCGCTCCCGCATGTGGGAGACGGCGGCATCGGCGGCGGCTGCGTCCAGGGCGGCGGAAAAGTTCTGCCCGATGGTCCAGGCCCCGCCCGCCGACAAGGTCACGCAGAGCAGCAGGGCCACCGCCAGGGTGAGTTTGTGTGCAAAGTTCATGGTTCAGCCTCCAGCCGGTAGCCCACCCCGGACACGGTGCGGATCTTGTCCCCCCAGCCCAGCTTTTTGCGCAGGCGGGAGACGTAGAGGTCCAGCGCCCGGGGTCCCGTGTCGCTGTCCAGCCCCCACACCCGCTCCAGCAGCACGCTGCGGTAGAGGGCGATGCCCCGGCTCTGCACCAGCACCATGAGCAGGTCGTACTCCCGGGGGGTGAGCTCCACCGGTTCCCCGTTCCGGGTGACCGCCCGGGCCGCCGGGTCGATGGACACGTCCCACAGCCGGATGCTGGCGCTGCGGCGGCCGGTGTGGCGCATGAGGCCGTCCACCCGGGCCAGCAGTTCCTCGGGGGCGAAGGGCTTTACAATGTAGTCGTAGGCCCCCAGGCGCAAACCTTTCACCCGGTCCTCCACGCTGGAGCGGGCGCTGAGAAAGATGACCGGCGTGCCGGTGGGGGCGATGTATTCCATGAGGCCGAAGCCGTCGATGCCGGGGAGCATGACGTCCAGCAGGATCAGGTCGAATTTCATGCTGAGGATGAGGTCGGCGGCCTGCTCCCCGCTGTGGGCCTGGATGCAGGTGTACTGCATGCGGCGCAGGGTCAGGGCGATGAGGTCGGCAATGGGGCGCTCGTCCTCCACAATGAGCACAGGATACATGGGCAGGGCTCCTTTCCCGGGACAGATGGTTTTATATTACCCCATCCGGTTGTCAGTTTTGTTTCAGCGGCGGAAAGGGAGAGAACTTCCTGTTCTTCGTTTTCCCCTTCCCCCCCCATATCCTACAATATTTCGGGGATTTCCGCCACCGGTGGGGGCGGGGATGGAAAAATTTTACCGCCAAAATTTTACAGGGCGCCGCGGGGTTTTCTGTTGTGTTTGGGCGGAGGATAGGGTAATATGGAGGATAAGAACCCTTTTTATCCCAACTTTTCATTCAGGAGGAATCCGTCATGAAAACCTGTCCCGCCTGCGGCGCCCAAAACCCCGACACTGCCATTTTCTGCAATGCCTGCGGTGCCCGCCTGGATGCCGCCGGTCCGGCTCCCAATCCCGGCCCCCGCTACCAGAACCCCGACGACGGCTACCCCTACGGCCAGGGCCCGGCCTACGGCGGCCAGCAGGGCTACGGCGGCATGGTGGTCCCCCGCAGCATTGTGCTGGCCATCATTCTCACCCTCATCACCTGCGGCATCTACGGCATCTACTGGATGTGCAAGGTCAACGACGAGCTCAACCTGCTGGCCGGCAACGACCGGGGCACCAGCGGCGGCATGGTGGTGGTGTTCAACATCATCACCTGCGGCATCTACGGCATCTACTGGGCCTACAAGATGGGCCAGAACTGCGCCTGCCTCAACGGGGATTCCTCCGGCAGCATCCTGTATCTGCTGCTGGCCCTGTTCGGCTTCCAGATCATCAACCTGGCCCTGTTCCAGGACATGATCAACAAATGCGCCTGACCGCCCTGCCCCGCACCCTGCTGCGGGGCGCGGCACTGCTGGGGGCCGGGCTGGCCTACTACGCCTTTGCCTCGGCCTTCGGGGGCATTCCCTGCCCTTTCCGGCTCATCACCGGCCTGAAATGCCCCGGCTGCGGCATCACCACCATGATCCTTGCCCTGGGGCGGGGAGACGTGGGCGCCGCCCTGGCTGCCAATCCCTTTCTCCTGGTCACGCTGCCCCTCCCCATCGGCCTGGTTTTGCGCCAGGCCTGGCTGCGGGCAAAGGGCGGACGCTTCGGCCGGGCAGAAAACACCCTCTGCCTGATCTATGCCGTCCTGCTGGTGGGCTGGGGCGTGGTGCGCAATCTTCCGGGATTGTGAGAGCCGTTCCGCCTTATTCTGCGGGGCTTTGTTCCGCTATACGGACTTTTTCTTTTTTTGACCCGGGAAGTCTGTACATTTTTCTATTTTGTGTTATGATGTAGCCGGGACAGCCTCCTGCCCGCCCGCAAAATTCCGGACAAACAGGACTGCCCGCCTTTCTTTTTTCACTGCAACTACACCGGTGCGGCCCCGCCGTGCCGGAACGGACAAAAGAGGATTCATGAGTACACTGATCGAAGCTGTCAAACGGCAGCCCCCGGGGCGGATCATCGCCATGGGCTTTGCCATTGTCATCCTGCTGGGCTCCGGCCTGCTGATGCTGCCCTGCAGCGTCAGGGAGGGCGTCGACCTGCGCTACATCGACGCCCTGTACACCTCCACCAGCGCCGTCTGCGTCACCGGCCTCATCGCCGTGGACGTGGGCGATACTTTCACCCCCCTGGGCCAGACCATCGTGGCCCTGCTCAT
>CALXHO010000056.1 GCA_944388125.1 uncultured Gemmiger sp.
CCCTTTAGGGAGCGACCACAGGAGATAGGCCCTTATAGGGCCTGTTCAAACCACCCGTTCAACGGGTGGTTTTGATTCATGCGGCGGCGCCGGACGGCCGAATGTGAGGAAAACCGGTCCGCCGCGGAGAAAGCAGGCAGGACATACCGTGACAATGTCCCCGCCCGCCCGGACGGCGATTTACTCGGTGGGCCAGATGCCTGCATCGGCGGCATCGGCGCTGACCTCGGTGTCGGCCTCGGCGGGAGGCGTGTCGGCGGAGGCTTGCTGGGCGTCATCGGAGGCGTCGGCACTGACCTCAGTGCTCTCCTCCCCGGTGACGGCGGCTACCTCGGTGTCGGAGGCTGCCGTATCCTCCGCCATGGTCTGGGCGGCGGAGATCAGCCCGCTCACCTCACCGGAGGGCTTCTCCAGCAGATACGCCCCGATGGCCTGGGCCTTGTAGACCAGAAGCACACAGTAACAGTCGGTCTCCCCGTCGGACAGGGCGGGGCAGAGCACCGTCCACTTTTCCACCGTCTTGCCCTTGTAGTCGGCCAGGCTCATGCCGCTCTCGCCCACCACCTGGTCAAAGGCGGTGAAACTGTCGTCCCACTTTTTCGGGATCTTGACCTTGTCGACCGCGGCGCTGGCCAGATCGACCTCAAACCCGTGGCCGGTGAAAAACTCGGCAATGTCCTGCGTCGTCTCGATGCCGGACTCGGCTGCCGCCCCTGCCGGTACCGTCTCGCCTGAAAAATGTACCGCCGCCGCAATGGCGCCGGTCAGGCAGACGGCGCACAGCGCCAGCGCCCCGGCCTGCCGCAGACCGGGCTTTGTCATGGTAAACAGAAACATAGGTGCCGCCCCCTTGGTGATACGGCGGCGCGATGCCCCCTGCCGGATGCACCGGGGCCTGCCGCCGCTCTTGTCACCCTATCTGTATGCCGGGGACGGGGCAAGTATGCCTGGAGTGTCAGGCGGGGCGTTTGCCCTGGGTGCGGTAGAGGTCGCACAGCCGCTGTCCCAGAGCCTTCATGTTGCGGGCGCAGGCGGCGGCCCGGCCATTTTTGGCAAGGTCGGGCCATGCCCCGCCCAGAATATCCCCGATGGCGGACCGGAACCCGGCTACATCGTGGCGCTTGAGGACCTCCCGGCCATCGGACAGCCAGCCCTCGTAGACGGGAATGTCCCGCACCACCACCGGCACGCCGCAGGCCAGGGCTTCCAGCACCACGATGCCCTCGGTCTCCTCATGGCTGCAAAAGACGAAGGCGTCGGCGCCGCAGTAGGCCTCCCGCAGGGCGGCCTGATCCACGTACCCCGCAAAGTGCAGGTTGCCCGGGGCGGCGGCCATAGCCTCCCGGACGCGGGCAGGGGTCAGGGCGGGCTCGGTGTAGCCGAACCAGAAAAAGCAGACCTCCGGCATGGCCCGGGCCAGCTCGATGTAGTCGAGGATGCCCTTGCGCTCAAAGTAATGCCCTACGCTCACCACCACCGGCTGGTCGTCGGCCAGCTGGTGTTCCCGGCGGAAGTGCTCCCGCAGGGCCGGGTCGGGGGCAAAGAAATCGGTGTCCACCCCGTTGGAGAGGACGCACACCGGCTTTTTCAGGTGGTAGCTCTCCAGGATCTGCCGGGAGTAGGGGGTGGGGGTGATGATGAAGTCCCCCAGGTCGTAGCAGAAGCGGATCCACCGCCCGAACAGCGGCGCCAGCAGATTGGACCCCACAAAGGAATCCCGGAAATCCTGCATGGTGGAGTGGCCGTAGTAGACGACGGTCTCCCCCCGCATCCGGGCGCGCAGGGCGGCAAACACCGCGTCGGGCAGCACCGTGTTGATGTGCACGGCGTCGGCGTGGGAATCCCAGGATTCGGTCACGGCCACGCCCGCTTGTTCCAGCATGGCTTTCTGGTGATAAAAGGCCTGCCCCACGCCGCTGCGGCGCACCAGGCCGAGAGAACCGTTATACAGATGTACCCGCATGGATAAACCCCTCCCATCCGGTCAAGACAAGTTGTGGTGTTTCAGCGCCAGAGACCCAGCACCTGCTGGAACAGCACGGTGAGGCCCAGGCTGTACATGGCAATGGCGAACGGCTTGCACAGCAGAATAATGGCGGTGTACAGCCGCCAGGAGATCTCGGTGGTGCCTGCCAGGAAGCAGAGGTAGTCGTCCGGCGCTACCGGGATGAAGATCAGGAAAGCGAACCACCGGGCAAAGCGGCCCCGCTCGTTGGTCCAGCGGTCATAGCGGTCGATGAGGGAGCGGGGGAACATCTGGTAGAGCAGCGGACGGCCGCAGTTGCGGGCGATGGCAAAGGCCGCCAGACTGCCCGCACAGATGCCGATGTAGTTGTAGAGAAAGCCGTACCAGGGCCCGAACAAAATGACCCCGGCCAGGCATCCCAGCCCGCCCGGCAGGATGGGCACCACCACCTGTACCGCCTGGAACAGAATGAACACGGCAGCCCCGGCGGCCCCGAAGCCGTCCACGAAACTGCGCAGCCGTTCCTGGGAGCTGAGAAGTCCCTGCTGCCAGAACCAGACGCCCAGCACCACGCAGGCGATCAGCCCGGCGATTGAGAGAAGCTGCATCCATTTTAACGACATACTTTTTGCCATCCCCATCTTCCTTTCCTTGGCGTCAGCGGCGCGGCAGCCCGGCGGGCAGCGGCACCGGCGGGGCGGGAAATGCCCGGACCTGCGTGTTGTGTGCGAGGCAGGCCTCCCGGTAGAGGGCCTCCGCATTTTTTGCAAACTGCTGAGCGGTGAACTGCCGGGAGCGCTGCGTCGAGGCCGCGCCCATGGCGGCCCGGCGGGCGGGGGCGGCAGCCAGCGCGCACAGTGCGGCGGCCAGCTCCTCCCCGGTACGGTAGAGAATGCCGTTTGCTCCGCTTTCCACCACCCCTTCCAGACAGAGGTCCTCCCGGCAGACCAGAGGCAGCCCGCAGGTCATGGCCTCAAAGTAGGTCAGTCCCTGGGTCTCGCTGGAGGAGGCGCTGACAAAGACGTCGCCCAGCTGGTAATATTCAGCCACCCGGTCGGGGGATACCATGCCGGTAAAGACCACCTGCCCGGCGGCCAGGCCCAGGGTGCGGGCCAGGTGCTCCAGCCGGGGCTGGTCGGGCCCTCCGCCCACCAGCAGCAGGGTGACGGGGGCGTCCCCCATGGCGGCCCGGCAGCGCAGCAGCTCGTCGATGTTTTTCTCCCGGGCCATACGGCCCAGGGAGAGGGCCACGCAGCTGCCCTCGGGGATGCCCAGTGCCCGGCGGCGGGCGGAGATCTCCTCCCCGGACAGGCGGCGGGCAAAGCGTTCAGTATCGATGCCGGTGGGAATGACCCGCACCGGCGTGCGGACGCCGTAGCCTTCCAGCAGACGGCTGACCTTGACGCTGGGGGCGATGACTGCATCGGTGCGGGCCAGCACCGCCCGGGTAAAGCCCTTGACCAGCATCCGGCCCCAGCGGCGGCTGGGGGAGAAGTAGTGGGTATAGTCCTCGTAGACGGTGTGGTAGGTATGTACCAGGGGAGCGCCGCAGGCCCGGGCAATGCGCCGGGCGGGGGCAAAGGTGCTGAACTCGCACTGGCTGTGGACCACATCGGGGCACCAGTCGATGAGCTGATGGAGGATGTCCCCCAGGGAGGGAGCCAGCAGCCGGGCACCGGGGTAGATGCGCCCCGCGTCCACCGAGCCCAGGGCGTAGACGCAGCCGGACCGATGGTCGCGCCCATCCCCCGAGAGGGTCAGGATGCGCACATCGTGGCCGCGGCGGGTCAGTTCTTTCTGCAAGGTCAAAACCGAGGTGACCACGCCGTTGACGGCGGGAATATACCAGTCGGATGTAATCAGAATCTTCATTGTAAAATCCTCACATGGGGTCCGGCGGGCAGGGTCCGCAGCGCCGTCCGGATCCGGTTTACGTTCCTTGTCCATGGAAACGAGCCAGCCCGGACGGATTGAGCAGCCCCGGAAGAATTTTACAAATTTTTTATATTTTGGGGGCACAGCAAAAGAAAACCATGAAAAAACGACAAAAAGGACGGCGCCGTGCCGGGTGAGGGAAGCCCGTGCACGGCGCCGTCCGGCGCGAGGGGAGAGAGAAAGGAAGAAAATGAGCAAAAGGATGTGTGCCCGCTCCGGGCAAGGAAAACGTGGACTCAGCTCTGGGCGGGCATCTGCCAGCCGTTGTGGTCGGTGTGGAGCAGGGCCTCGGCTTGCTCGCTGCCCGGCTGACCCAGGTCGTCCCGGTAGAGGGCGTTGACCTCGGGGTTCTCGTGGCTGAACCGAACCGTCTGGATGCGGTCGATGTTGTACAGCACCTTGCCCCGCTGGGCCGCCCGCTCCACGTCGTCGGTATGGATGGGCTGTCCGCCGCCGCCCGCGCAGCCGCCCGGGCAGGCCATGACCTCCACAAAGTCGTAATGCACCCGCCCGGCGGCCAGTTCGGCCAGCAGGCGGCCGGTGTTGGCCAGACCGCTCACCACGGCAGTGCGCACCACGGCGCCGCCGCCCAGGTCGAACTCAGCCTCGGTCCAGCCGGCAGCACCGGTGGCGTCCCCGCGGACCGCCCGGAAATCCTCCGGTTTGGGGTTGCGGCCGTTGTGCAGGTAGTAGGCGGAGCGCAGGGCAGCCTCCATGACGCCGCCCGTGGCGCCGAAGATGACGCCCGCGCCGCTGTATACCCCCATGGGGGAGTCGAAACCTTCCTCGGGGATGTCCTCGGGGTTGAGCTTTTCCGCCCGGATCAGGCGGACGAACTCCCGGGTGGTGAGCACCAGGTCCACGTCGGGCCCGGCGTCGGTGCGCATGGTGGGCAGGTCGCACTCGGCCTTTTTGGCCACACAGGGCATGATGGACACGCTGAAAATGTTGGCCGGGTCCACCCCGATGCGCTTGGCAAAGCTGCTCTTTGCCACCGCGCCGAACATCTGCTGGGGGCTTTTGGCGGTGGAGAGGCGGTCGGTCCACTCAGGATAGTGGCTCTTGAGATAGCGCACCCAGCCGGGGCAGCAGCTGGTGAACATGGGCAGTTCCCGGGTCTTTCCGGCAACATACCGGCGGAGGAACTCGGTGCCCTCCTCCATGATGGTGAGGTCGGCGGAGAAGGAGGTGTCGAACACATAGTCGAAGCCCAGCCGCCGCAGCACCGCCGCCATGCGGTTGACGGTGGCCTTCTCCGGCGACAGGCCCAGGGATTCGCCCCAGGCGGTGCGCACGGCGGGGGCGATCTGCACCACCGTGACCTTGTGGGGGTCGGCCATGGCCTGGAACAGCCGCCCGGTGTCGTCCCGCTCCCGCAGGGCGCCCACCGGACAGTGGGTGATGCACTGCCCGCAGAGCACACAGTCGGATTCCTTGATGCGGCGGTTGTGACTCACATCCACCCGGGTTCGGCTGCCGGTGCCGGACAGGTCCCAGACGTTGACGCCCTGGATTTTGTCGCACACCTGGATGCAGCGCATACACTTGATGCACTTGTTGGTGTCCCGGTAGAGGGGAAAATCTTTGGGCCACAGGGCGCGGATGCCGGTGACCAGATCCTGGGGATAGGTATTGTCCAGGATGCCCAGGTCGTTGGCGATGGTCTGCAGCTGGCAGTTGCCGCTGCGCACACAGGTGGCACACTTGCAGTCGTGCTGGGAGAGAATCAGCTCCACATTGATGCGCCGGGTGCGGCGGACGCGGTCGGTGTTGGTGCGGATGACCATGCCCTCAAAGACGGGGTTGTTGCAGCTGGGAACCAGATTGCGCTCCCCCTCGATCTCGACGCAGCAGATGCGGCAGGCGCCGATCTCGTTGAGACCTTTCAGATAGCACAGATGGGGGATCTCCACCCCGGCGGCCCTGGCGGCGTTGAGGATGGTGGTGCCCTCCGGCACGGCAATGGGGCTGCCGTTGACAGTCACGTTTACCATTGGGTCGTCCTCCCTCCCTTGAAGATGCCGTAGCCGAAGTGATCGCACCGCAGGCAGCGCCCGGCCTCCTGCATGGCCTCCTCCTCGGTCATGCCGCAGGTGGCAAGCTTGAAGTCGGTGCGGGCTTCCAGCGGATTGCGGCTCTTGAGCTGAATGCGCCCGCAGGGCGGGGTGTTGGACAGCTTGGCGGGCGGGATTCGCACGTCGGAGCCGATGACGTGGTGGAAGCCCAGGAAGGCGTCGATGTTGGCGGCGCCCACCTTGCCTGCTGCCACGGCCCGAATGACAGTGGCGGGGCCGGTGACGGCGTCGCCGCCCGCAAAGACGTTGGGGGTGCCGGGCACATAGCCGGACAGGTCGGCCTGGAGGGCGCCGTGACTGGTGACGATGCCGCCCTTCTCGAACTCATCGGACTCAATGCGCTGGCCGATGGCAATGATGATGTAATCGCAGGGGATGCGGAATTCTTTTTCAGCCGCGTTGCGGGGGCCGGGGCGGCCGTCCCGGCCGTAGCCGCCGATGATCTGGGGCCTGGTCCAGAGAGCGGCCACCTTGCCCTCCTCGTCGGCCTCGATGCGGTGGGGCGCCTGGAGGGGCAGGATCTGGCAGCCTTCGGCCAGGGCGTCCTCGATCTCCTCGGGCAGGGCGGTCATATCGTCCACCCGGCGGCGGTAGACACAGGTCACGCTGGCGGCGCCCAGACGGATGGAGGTCCGGGTGGCGTCCATGCTCACGTTGCCGCCGCCGATGACCACCACCCGCTTGCCGGTGAAGTCGGGGGCATGGCCCTCGCCGCAGTTGCGCAGGAATTCCACCGCCGAGAGGATGTTGGCGCTGTCCTCCCCGGGCAGGCCCAGTTTTTTGTCGGCATGGGCGCCGATGGCAACGTACAGGGCGTCGTATTCTTTCTGGAGGTCGGCCACCTGCACGTCCTTGCCGATGCACACGCCGGTGCGGACCTCCGCCCCGCAGGCCAGAATGTAGTCGATGTCCCGGTCCAGCACCTCGGGGGGCAGACGGTAGTCGGGAATGCCGTAGCGCAGCATGCCGCCCAGCTTTTCCCGCTGCTCAAACACGGTGACGCTGTGGCCCATCTGGCAGAGATAGTAGGCTGCCGTCAGGCCGCTGGGCCCACCGCCCACCACAGCCACCCGCTTGCCGGTGGCAGGGGCGGAGGACGGGGGCGCGGTGCGGCTGCAATGGTCCACCGCAAACCGCTTGAGGCCGCAGATGTTCACCGCGTCGTCCACCAGACGGCGGCGGCACTGGCGCTCGCAGGGATGTTCGCAGACATAGGCGCAGGAGAAGGGGAAGGGATTGTCCTTGCGGATGAGGTCGACGGCGTCATCAAAGCGGCCTTCCCGTACCAGGGCAACGTAGCCGGGAATGTCCACATGGGCGGGGCAGGTGGTGACGCAGGGCACCGGCTGCTTGAGGCTGCAGATGCAGCGGCCGTAGTGGGCGTGTTCCTCGTAATCCTCCCGGAAGCCCCGGACCCCCTGCAGGACCATGGCGGCGGCCTCGTAGCCGATGGCGCAGTCGGCGGAATCGGCAATGGCGGCGGCGGTGGACTCGATGAGATCAATGGTGCCGTCGGGGGCGGTCTGGTCGAGGACGCTCTCGATCAGCGTCTCCAGCTGGGACAGGCCGATGCGGCAGGGCACACACTTGCCGCAGGTCTGGGCGTGGCAGAGGCGCAGAAAATTCAGCGCCATATCCACCGGGCAGAGCCCCGGCGGGTTGGCGGCAATGCGGTGCCCCATGTCCCGGCAGAGGTCATCGACCACCTGCTGGGCGCGGTCCGGGGTCTCGATGGAAAGTCTGGACATCAATACCTCCTGAATCCTGTTCGGCGTCCGCCCGGCAGCAAGGCCGGGGACGCGGTGAGGCGGGCAGCAACCCCGCCGAAATTCTTACACCAGAGAACTTACAGCAAAGTTCGTTGTGTTAATTGTACATGATAATTGATAAATTTTCAACAAAATACTGTATCAAATCACAAAAGTTCAGATTTCGTTCACCATTTTCACGGGAGGGGAGAACCGGACTTGCCACAGGCGGGGCACAGCGGTTACAATACAGTCAGAACCTTTGCCGGTGATTGAAAAAGGGAGGAAGACAGATGGCAGTCACGATCAACATTTATTATACAGGCCGCGACGGCAGTGCCCGGGATTTCGCCCGGGAGATGATGCAGACTGGTGTGGTTGCGCGGATCCGGGCGGAGGAGGGAAACCTGCGGTATGAATACTTTCTGCCGGTGGACGACCCGGAGACCGTATTGCTCATCGACAGCTGGACCGGGCAGGACGCCATCGATGCCCACCATGCCTCGCCCATGATGGCCGAGATTGCAGCTTTGCGGGAAAAATACGACCTGCACATGAAGGTGGAGCGCTACCGCTCGGCGGAGGATGCCCCCGGGGATGCACAGTTCATCCGCCGGTAAAAATCGGAGCAAAAGAAAAAACGCGGCATGCCGTGCGGGAACGTCCCCGCACACGGCATGCCGCGTTTATCAGTGTTATTGCAATGATTTACTTTTTCTGGCCCAGCTGACGGATGTCGTCATTGTCGGCAAAGGCGGCGGCCTGATAGCCGGCGGCCTCCAGGGTGCCGAACTGCTTGCCCAGCCTTTTGGCCTGGGGCAGCACGGTCACGTCGTAGTCGGCGCGCAGCTGTTCTGCCTTGGCCAGCACGTCGGCAAAGTCGGCCTCGGGGAGGTAGAGCAGGGCCAGACGGGGCTTGGCACCGGGAATGGCATAGCCCTGTTCCAGCAGAATGCCGCAGACCCGCTCAAAGCCGATGGAGAAGCCCACGGCCGGGACCTGCTGGCCGATGAACTTGCCCACCATGTTGTCGTAGCGTCCGCCGCCGGCCACTGCGCCGGAGAACTGGGGGCAGACGATCTCGAACACCATGCCGGTGTAGTAGCCCTGGCCGCGGACCAGGCTGGGGCAGTAGGCGATGCCGTAGCGTCCGGCGGAGACCTTTTCGCTGGCGGAGAGCACATAGCGCAGGTCGTCGGCCAGGGAGGCGTCGCCGCAGCGGGAGGCCACCGCTTCCAGAGAGAAGTCCCCGCCCTGGAGGAAGTCGTACAGGCTGGCGATGGCATCGGCGGGCAGCTCCTTCTCGGTCAGCTCGTCCCGCACGCCGTCGGCGCCGATCTTGTCCAGCTTGTCAAAGCTGATACAGACCGAGTCCAGGGTATCGGCGGCAAAGCCCATGGTCTCCAGCATGGCGCGGAGGATGCGGCGGTCGTTGATGTTGACGGTGAACCCGGTGAAGCCGATGCGCAGCAGGGCCCGGGCGGTCACGTCGATGAGTTCCACCTCGGCGTTGGGGGAGCTGTCGCCCAGAATGTCGATGTCGCACTGGACGAACTCCCGCAGACGGCCCTTCTGGGGGCGCTCGGCGCGGTAGACGCGGTCGGTCTGGATGACCTTGAAGGGAGTGGGCAGGGAAGCCCGGTTGGCCGCATAGTAGCGGGAGAGCGGCAGGGTCAGGTCATAGCGCAGGCCCATGTCCGCCAGCTTGGCCGGGTCGCCGGACTGCAGGGCGGCGGTCAGCTTGTCCCCCCGCTTGAGAACCTTGAAAATCAGGTTCAGATTGTCGCCGCCGTCGCTCTTGTCCAGGTTTTCCAGATCCTCCAGGATGGGGGTGGAAATGCGCTGGAATCCCGCCGCACGGTAGGTGGCCAGGATCTCCGACTGGATGTGGTCGCGCAGGGCCTGCTCGTTGGGCAGCAGATCGCGCATTCCCTTCAGGGGTTGGGTCTTCATACAGGGTCCCTCCAATATATCAAAACACAGCATTCTTATAAACAGTATTACAATCATAGCCCGCCCGCAGGCATTTTGTCAACCGCACCGGCGCATACTAAGGGGAGCATGGGCGGCGCTTTTTGTGCCGTCCGCATCACCGAAAGGAGGCGTCGGCCGATGCATGAGCAGCCGCGCGCAAAATGGGTGCTGGCAGCGGGGGCGGCTGTCCAGCTGCTGACCGGCATCCCTGCTGCCTGGGGCGTGTTCCAGAAGCCGGTCATGGAGGACTACGGCTTCTCCCGGGGACAGGCGACCCTGGGCTTTGCTATTCTGGTGGCGGCCTACGGGCTGGGCTGCCTGCTGGGCGGGTATCTGCAGGATGCCAGGGGCCCCCGGGCGGCGGGACTGCTGGGCACGGCACTGCTGGGCGGCGGCTTTGTGGCGGCGGCCTTTGTGCCCCAGGGCAATGCGGTGCTGTTTCTGCTGATCTTCAGCCTGCCGGCCGGGCTGGGCAGCGCCTTTCTGGCACCTTCGGTGCTGGCCTGCGTGCAGAAATGGTATACCGATAAAAAAGGCTTTGCCACCGGCGTCACCGGCATCGCCACCGGGCTGTCGGGGGCCTTCCTCACCCTGTTCGTCCGGCTGGTGGGCGGGCACTTCGGCATGCGGGTCTGTTTCGGCGCCCTGGGCGGGGTGATGCTCGCCGCCTGCGGGGCGGGGGCTGCCGTGCTGAAAAATCCTCCCATGCAGGAGAAGACGCAGCCGGAAAAGGGGGACGACCTGCCCCCCAAAGAGATGCTGCGCACCCGCCAGTACCGGCTGTGCGTGGCGGCGGTGGCTCTGGCTGCGCCGCCGGTGCTGCTGTTCAGCCCGGATATTCTCTCCATCGCGGCGGAGCGGGGCCTGGCCGAAAACCTGGCCCAGTGGTGCGTGGTCATCGGGTCGGCGGCCAGTGCGGCGGGACGGCTGGCCTGCCCCGCCCTCAGCGACCGGCTGGGCCGCAAACCGGTACTGTACGGCGTCTATGGGGGACTGGCCGCAGGCACCCTGGCCTTTGCCTTTGCGGGCGGGTGGTTTGTGGCGGCGGCCTATGCGGCGCTGACCTTTTTCTACTCGGGGGGCGCGGCGGTGCAGCCTGCCCTCAACACCGACCTGTTTGGCCTGAGGCATGCGGGGGTCAACTACGGTTTCATTGCCCTGGGCATGAGTGCGGGCAGCCTGCTCAGCTATGCGGGGTCCCAACTGCTGCCCATGGGGGCAAGACACTGGGCAGCGGGGGTCTGCGCACTGGCGGGGCTTGTGTGCATCACACTTGTAAAACCTGTGAACAAATCGCGCTGAACGGTTGAAAAAAATCCCGGCAAACGGTACAATGTCCTATGTCTGTAAAATTTGCCTTGTATTGTCCGCCCTGCGCAGAGGGAACACAGCCCGGCCCGCCGTGCTGTGATGCGCCGGACGGTTCCGCAGGACAAAAGATTGGGAGGAAACCGTTTCATGCGCAATGAGCCGCTCCAACGCCTGACAACGGGCGCCGCGACCGCCTTCTGTGCCGCGACGCTCAGCGTCTATCCATTATATATTGACCGCTTCTCCAACCTGGGCGTCGTCAAGTTCACGGGAGTATCCACCCTGTTTCTGCTGTGGTGCATCGCCATCGGCGCCTGTGTGCTCATCGGCGCCCAGTCGGGCCCCGGCCGGTTTGCCGGGGCAAAGCGGGATGTCAGCCTCTGGTCGCTGGCCGCCTTTGCAGGGGCAACGCTGCTGGCCACCTTCCTGTCCCTGTCGCCGATGGCCTCGATATGGGGGCTGGGCAGCTACTACGGCGGCCTGATGCTGGTGCTGTTCACCGCCGTGGGGTATCTGGCCGTGCGTGCCTTCGCCCCGGAAAAGGGCATGGATTTCCTGGCAGGATTTACCGGCGTGACAGTCATCATCGTCACAGTGCTGTATGTCTGCAACATCTTCAATATCGACCCCATCGGCAGCTATGAGAACACCGCCGTCGTCGAGCGGGCCCAGTTCTTCTCCACCCTGGGCCAGAAGGACTTCAACGCCGGGTACATGAGCGTCGCCCTGCCCCTGGTGTTCTACGCCTTCCTCACCGCCAAAGGCAAGGCCCGCACCATCGGGTATGCGGTGCCCGCCGCCTTCGGCGCTCTGGCTCTGGCTGTGGTGGACGCCGAGGGGCTGACCCTGGGCATCGGCGCCGCCATGATGGTGCTTGCCTGCCACCGGGATTTCGACACCCAAAAGATGCGCCGGGGCGCCCTGGTGGGGGTCATGTTCTTCGCCTGGGCCGCCTGGATGCACTATATGCGCCGCTCGGTCTACACCCAGGGCGGCACCTCGCTGCTGGCAAAGTTCGGCGAGGTCAAACTGGCCCTGCCCCTGGGGCTTCTCTGCCTGCTGATCTGGGCGGGACTTTTCTGGCGGGTCCGCAAAGGCAGACCGGAAGTCTCCCTCTGCCTGCTGGGCCGGGTGCTGACCGGCATCGTGCTGGGAGGCGGTGTGCTGGTATTCCTGCTGGCAAACCTGGTTCCCGGCTTCCCCTCCCTGGGAACGCTGGACAACTTCTTCGTCTTCAACGATGACTGGGGCACCTACCGCGGCACTGCCTGGCGGGCGGCCTGGGGCGTCTGGGCGGATGCTCCCCTGTGGCGCAAGATCGTCGGTTACGGCCCCGGCATGATGCACCAAGCGGTGGCCGACTGGGCAGGGGACAGCATCACCGCCCGCATGAGTACCTTCTACGCCGCCCACAACGAGTACCTGGAACAGCTGCTCTCCACCGGCCTGCTGGGGCTGGCGGCCTGGGCGGCCTTCCTCGTCAGTCATCTTCGCCGGGGCTTCGCCCACTGGAACCGCCACGGCGTCGCCCCGGTCATGCTGGCTTTGTGCAGCTATCTGGTGCAGGCCGTCGTCAGCATACGGGTGTCCATGATCTTCCCCGAGGTCATGCTGCTGTTCGCCCTGCTGGCGGCCTGGACCTCCCCCGAGGTCAGACAGCCCGCCGCCCCCGTCCAGATAGTGCACGGCAAGCGCAAGGCACCCCGCCCTGCGGAGGAAGCCTCCCGCTGGGGCTGGGTCAAGGTGGCGGCGGCCGCCGTGGTCTCCATGGTCATGGCAGCGGCCCTTTCCCATCTGGTGTTTTTCTATCTGTTCTGAGTGACAGATTTTACCGTTTCAAATGTTTCGGCCTCCGGAGCCCGTCC
The DNA here is from genome assembly GCA_944388125.1 of uncultured Gemmiger sp. Taxonomy (GTDB): domain Bacteria; phylum Bacillota; class Clostridia; order Oscillospirales; family Ruminococcaceae; genus Gemmiger. The sequence continues at coordinate 12,875 of CALXHO010000056.1, forward strand.
AAAGCGGCTCCGGAGGCCGTTTTTCTGCACTGCGCCGAGGCAAAACCGGAAAAAACCAGAAAAATTTCAGGCGGCGTCCGTCAAATTTGTCACAAAGTCTTGAAAAAACGCGCACCGCATTTTATAATGAAGATGCTGTGTAATGCTTTACCAAATCGTCGTAAAGGAGAGAATATTATGACCTATTCTGCACAAGTCGAACACATGTGCCCCATTGCAAAAGGTCCGAAACACGGCCCGGCTCCCATCCCCGAGGAGGGTGAATGGGTAAAGGCTTACCAGATTGAGGACATCAGCGGCTATACCCACGGCGTGGGCTGGTGCGCACCGCAGCAGGGCACCTGCAAGCTGAGCCTGAACATCAAGAAGGGCGTCATCGAGGAAGCTCTGGTCGAGACCATCGGCTGCTCCGGCATGACCCATTCTGCCGCCATGGCAGGCGAGATCCTGCCCGGCAAGACCATTCTGGAAGCGCTCAACACCGACCTGGTCTGCGACGCCATCAACGTTGCCATGCGTGAGCTGTTCCTGCAGATCGTTTACGGCCGCAGCCAGACTGCCTTCTCCGAGGACGGCCTGCCCATCGGCGCCGGCCTGGACGACCTGGGCAAGGGCCTGCGCAGCATGACCGGCACCATCTTCTCCACCAAGGCGAAGGGCGTCCGTTACCTCGAGCTGACCGAGGGCTATATCCTCAAGACCGCCATCGACAAGAACGATCAGGTCATCGGCTATCAGTTCGTCCGTCTGGGCAAGATGATGGAAGATATCCGTCATGGCGTCGATCCCAAGACCGCTTACGAGAAGAACATCGGCACTTACGGCCGTTTCAGCCCCGAGCAGGGTGCGGTCAAGTACATCGACCCGCGTGAAGAATAAGAGAGGGAGGAACAGATACTATGGCTACTTTTGAATCTCAGGAGCGCCGGATGCCCAAAATCAACGAGTGCCTGAAAGCCAACGGCCTCGAATCTCTGGACGCCTGCAACGAAATGCTCCTTGCCAAAGGCATCGACTGCGACAAGATTGTCCGCGGCGTGCAGCCCATCTGCTTTGATAACGCTGTCTGGGCTTACACCCTGGGCACCGCCATTGCTGTCAAGCGCGGCCTGAAGAGCGCTGCTGACTGCGCAGCCGCCATCGGCGAAGGCCTGGAAGCCTTCACCGTTCCCGGCTCCGTTGCCGAGCAGCGTCATGTCGGCCTGGGCCACGGCAACCTGGGCGCCATGCTGCTGCATGAGGACAC
>CALXHO010000057.1 GCA_944388125.1 uncultured Gemmiger sp.
GATCTTGATAAGCATGTCGTAGAATTCCAGCTTCTCCTCCAGGCTCATGGGAACGATCAGGCTCTGGTTGCCGTCGCGCAGGTCAACGCTGCACCAGGCGGGGGCCTTCTCGATGTGATCCTTCATGGTCCACTCGTAGACGTGGCCGGGCTCCACCGGCGGGGGATAGTAACCGATCTGGTATTTGCTTGCATCCATCATGAGAAAACAGCCTCCTTCTTGCTGAACCGCATGTTGCGGTGTCCGGCCTTTGGAGGGAGGCAATAAAAAAACCGTCCCTCAAAGGCGATTGCCTTTGAGAGACGGGAAACAATCAAATTGCCGTACCCGCGGTACCACTCTCATTGCCGGCGAAAGGACTCACCGGCCTCTCTGTACGATCGGCCATTTCCAGGGAAAGGGCGAATCGCGCCTGTATGATAACGGACAGGTTCCGTCCGCGCCTAACACCGGAAACGATGCTCAGTACGGATGCTCAGGGGCCAGTGACGCGAACCTGTCCGCACCGCCTTGCACCACCCGGCGGCTCTCTTGAGCTGGAACTGGGAACGCTTTCTCCCCGTCAACGCATGTTTGCTTGATGGGATAAAGTCTAGCAGGTTTCACAGGCAGTGTCAAGAATAAAAACAGGTCCTTTTTCAGACTTTGTGCATGCTTGATAAAACAGAAATCCTTGCTTTGTGCAGGGTGCGCAGTATTTGAGCCGGCTTTCCCTGCCTTGCAGCAACCTGCAATCCCATGAAAGCCGATCTCCCGGCCGGACCGCATGGTTTCATCCGCCCCGGAAAGAAGAAAAAATTGTTTCCCGCCCGCATTGACACCCAGGCATCCCGACGGTATAATAGAAAATAATTAGCAAGTGCTAACTGCACTTGCTGCTTTTTTTGGCTGCGGGTTGCAATATGCTAATTCTGGTTGCACACGGCTTCCAATACCCCTTGCCGGGACCCGCAGTAGGAAAGCGGCAAGCGGATACAGAGACAGGAGACAGACACATGATGATCAACAAACGGCTGATCGGTACAGTTCCCGACAGCAAAAAGTACATTGCGGGCAATGTGGCGCTGCAGTGGTGCGCACTGGCTGCAAATATTGCCATGATGGCGGCGGTGACCCGGCTGTTGGCGGCTCTGTTTGCCCGGGCACAGACTGGGACGGATGTGGCCGTCACAGCGGTCACGGCAGCGGTTGCCCTTGCGGTGCGGTATTTCTGCACGGTGGGGGCCAGCCGGATGAGCTATCTGTCCTCCCGGACGGTGAAACAGACGCTGCGGCAGCAGATCTATGAGAAATTGCTGCGGTTGGGCCCGGGCTACAACCGTCAGGTATCTACCTCCGAGATCGTGCAGGTGGCCGTGGAGGGAGTCGATCAGCTGGAAACCTACTTCGGCGCCTATCTGCCCCAGTTCTTTTACAGCATGCTGGCGCCGCTTACCCTGTTTGCTGTGCTCTGCTTTGTCAGCGTTCCGGCGGCGGTGGTTTTGCTGATCTGCGTGCCGCTCATTCCCATTGCCATTGCGGCCGTGCAGACCTGGGCGAAAAAGCTGCTGTCCCGTTACTGGGGGCAGTACACGGCAATGGGGGATACCTTTCTGGAAAACCTCCAGGGCCTCACCACCCTCAAGATCTACCAGGCCGACGGCCTCAAAAACCGGGAGATGAACGAGCAGGCCGAACAATTCCGCCGCATCACCATGAAGGTACTGACCATGCAGCTCAACTCCATCACCATCATGGACCTGGTGGCGTACGGCGGCGCGGCGCTGGGCGTTGTCCTGGCCGTGTCCCAGCTGCAGCAAGGGCGGGTCACCCTGGCGGGGGCTCTGCTCATCATTCTGCTCGCGGCGGAATTTTTCATCCCCATGCGGCTGCTGGGCTCCTTCTTTCACATTGCCATGAACGGCATGGCGGCGTCGGATAAGATCATTCATCTGCTGGACCTTCCTGAGCCTGCCGCCCGCTCTGTCAGCTCCATTCCCCGGGAGGGCGATATTCTCTGCACCGGGGTGCACTTCGGCTACGAGCCCGGCCGGGAGATCCTGCACGGGGTCAATCTGCACTTTGCGTCGGGCAGCCTGACCGCCCTGGTGGGGGAGAGCGGCTGCGGCAAATCCACGGTGGCGTCTCTGCTCATGGGGAAAAACACCGGCTATACCGGACAGATCACCATCGGAGGCATTGACCTTGCCCGGATTTCGGAGGACTGCCTCATGAAGCACATCACTTACGTCGGCCACCAGAGTTACCTGTTCAAAGGCACGGTGCGGGACAATCTGCGCATGGGCAATCCCCATGCCGGGGACGATCAGCTGTGGCAGGTGCTGGAGCAGGTCAGGCTGGCGGATTTCCTGCGGGCGGAGCAGGGGCTGGACACGCCGATTCAGGAACGGGCGTCCAACCTGTCGGGCGGGCAGCGCCAGCGGCTGGCCCTGGCCCGGGCCCTGCTGCACGACAGTCCGGTCTACCTGTTTGACGAGGCGACCTCCAACATTGATGTGGAGAGCGAGAACGACATCATGGCGGAGATTTTCCGCCTGGCAAAGACCCGGACGGTCATCCTGATTTCCCATCGCCTGGCAAACGTGGAGAAAGCCGATCGCATCTATCTGCTGGACAAAGGCAGCGTGGCGGAGGAAGGCACCCACGCCGGGCTGCTGGCACGGGATGGCTTGTACGCGCGCCTTTGGACGGCGCAGAAAACACTGGAAGAGTACGCAGGGGAGGTGAGCGCATGAAACAGCGCAGCGGATTTGCGGTCATGGCCAGACTGATCGGCCTGGTGGGGCCGCTGACCGGGTATATGCTTCAGGCCATCCTGATGGGCCTGGTGGGGCATTTGTGCGCGACATTCATCACGGTGTTCGGCGCCTACGGTGTGTTGGATGTGCTGGAGATGCCTCAGCCCGTCACGGTGACCATGGCCTTTGCCGGCGTGGCGGTGTTTGCCCTGATGCGGGGCGTTCTGCGTTACGCCGAACAGGCCTGCAATCACTATATTGCCTTCAAACTGCTGGCGCTTCTCCGGGACAGGGTGTTCCGGGCCTTGCGCCGTTTGTGCCCCGCCAAACTGGAGGGACGGGACCGGGGAAATCTCATTTCGGTCATTACCTCGGACATTGAGCTGCTGGAGGTATTCTACGCCCACACCATCTCCCCGGCGGCCATTGCACTGGTCTTTTCTGGGCTTCTGTGTCTGTTCATCGGCAGCTGGCATCCCGTTCTGGGGATTCTTGCCCTGGCTGCCTACCTGACAGTGGGGGTGGTCATCCCCATGGAGACGTCCCGGCGCAGCGGGGCGGATGGCCTGCGGTTCCGTAAGGGAGCCGGAGACCTGAGCAGTTTTGTGCTGGACAGCCTGCGCGGATTGCCCGAGACGCTTCAGTACGGCCAGGGCCCGGCCCGACTGGCGGAGATGGCCCGCCGCACCGAACAACTTGCCGCAGACGAAGCCCGGATGAAGCAAACGGCCGGGCGCAACCAGGCGGTAACCAACACGGCGGTGCTGACCTTTGACCTGCTGATGCTGCTGGCAAGCGGCCTTCTGTACGCAAGGGGCATGGTTGGCTTCGACGGCGTGCTGATCCCCACGGTGGCACTGTTTTCCTCTTTCGGGCCGGTGATCGCCCTGGCAAATCTGGGCAGCACACTGCAGAATACCTTTGCCGCGGGCAACCGTGTTCTGGATATCCTGGAGGAATCCCCGGCGGTGGAGGAGGTGTCTGCCCGCCCTGAAACCGCCTTTGCCGGCGCGGCAGCCGACCATGTGACCTTTGCTTATGAAGGAGAAAATGTTCTTTCCGATGTGTCGCTGCCCATCCCCAAAAATCAGGTGATCGGCCTTGTGGGACGCAGCGGCAGCGGCAAGTCCACCTTGCTCAAGCTGCTGATGCGGTTCTGGGATGTGCAGCATGGGAGTGTGGAGATTTCCGGCCGCCCGGTGGCGGATATCAATACCGCCGATCTGCGCCGCATGGAGGGCTATGTGACCCAGGAGACCCACCTGTTCCATGACAGCATCCGCAACAATCTGCGCATCGCCAGACCCGACGCCACCGATGAGGAGATCGAGGCCGCCTGCAGAAAGGCATCGGTGCATGATTTCATCATGACACAGCCCCGGGGTTATGATACGCCGGTGGGGGAACTGGGAGATACTCTGTCCGGCGGAGAGCGGCAGCGGCTGGGACTGGCCCGGGCGTTTTTGCACGACGCACCGCTTCTGCTGCTGGATGAGCCCACCAGCAATCTGGACAGCCTCAACGAGGCGGTGATCCTGCGCGCCCTCCACCAGGAAAAGGGCAGCCGTACCGTGGTGCTGGTGTCCCACCGCCGTTCGACCATGGGCATTGCCGACACGGTGTGCTCGGTGGAGAAAGGGCGGGTGAGCTGAATGCCCGTGGACGTACAGACCCGGCGGGAGCGGGAAAAGCAAATGGTGTCCGAGATGATCGCCCTCTACTGCCAAAAGAAGCACGGCACAAAAAAAGGAGAGCTTTGTCCCGATTGCGCAGCACTGGATTCCTATGCCCGGCTGAGGGCGGAAAAATGTCCTTTCATGGAGACAAAGACCTTCTGTTCCAATTGCAGGGTGCACTGCTACAAACCCGAAATGCGGGAAAAGATCCGGGAAGTCATGCGCTTTTCGGGACCGCGGATGCTGTTTCACCACCCCGTCATGGCCATCCGCCATCTGATCGAGAGCAAAAAAGAACAGGCAAGACTGGAGAAAACACGATGAATGCTAAGAAAATCCTTTTTCTGATCCTGGGCTGTTTCGGCCTGGTGATGGGCGCGGTGGGAGCAGTGCTGCCCCTGCTGCCGGCCTTTCCCTTTCTGCTGCTGGCGGCGTACAGCTTTGCCAGAAGTTCGGAGCGCCTGCACACCTGGTTCACCGGAACCCGCCTCTACAAGGACAACCTGGAAAGCTTTGTCAAAGGCCAGGGCATGACCCGCAAGACCAAGGTCCGCATCATGGTCACCGTGACGCTGCTCATGTCGGTGGGATTTGTCATGATGAACGAAATTGTTGTGGGGCAGATCGTGCTGTCCATTGTCTGGGGATTTCATATCCTCTACTTCATCTTCGGCATCAAGACCCGCCAGGACAACTGATTTCTGCCCGGACCATACCCGGCAGACAGAAGAAAAAGCCCGCCCCTCTTCCCGGTACGATACCGGCAGAAGTGGGGCGGGCCTTGCTGTATGAATGGGATGAAAGAGGATTCTCTCAGCTGCGGGAACACTTTTCGGCGTCGATGGCCAGGACCACCATCAGGGCACACAGGGCATCCCGGTCGTACTCCGTCTCGATGGTGTAGGTATCGGTCCAGTGCAGCAGTTCCTTGGAGATGACAGCGGCAGGGGAGCCGTCGTCGCGCTGGATCTGGTAGTCCCACTCCAGCCAGTTGCCTTCGATGTGCCAGCCGTTGAAATCAATGTTGTACCGCGGCTGCAAAAAGCTGAACTCTTTCTGCAGCATACCCACGTACTGTTCCCCGATGTAAAACTCGAACTTGGGCAGCCAGGTCAGCACCACCTGCTTGACGGTGGCGATGTGATCACCCCGGGCGTTGAGAATGTGCAGGGTATGTCCCCAGCTCAGTTGACCTTCCACGGTAAAGAGGACCGAGCCATCCTCCCCGTAAATGTCATAGCTGTCGAACCAGGAGAAAAAACGCTGTTTGAAATACAATTTCATGGTGCGGCCTCCTTTTGGATGTTGGGAGTCAGGCTGGCTCGTCGGTGGCTTCCGGCACCGGGGCGGTGGTACGGGGCGTCACTGCCAGAGGATCGGGCAGGTCGCCGTTCTGGATCTGCTGCAATACCGTGGGCACACCGGGGAAGAACTTGGCAATGCCGGAGCCCTTGCAGTGCAGGCCGTCGAAGAAATCCGCTTCCTCCAGCCCCTCGATGAGGGTGGGGTCGTAGCTGCCGTAGAGGGGGACGCCGTTCTGGGCGCAGTATTCCCGGACCCAGTTTTCCACTTCAAAAAAGCCCTTGTGCAGATCGGTCTCGTTGAGCAGATAATTGTACAGGTAAGGATGCCAGGGGCTCAATACCAGAATGACGGTGGTGCCCTGGCTGCGGGCATAGCGGATGAAGGCATCGAAGGCCTGGCACTGGGTATCACTCAGGGCGTCAAACCCTTCCATGTGGACACTGTTGAAGGTGCCGCAGGCCTCGGCGGCCTTGGTCAGGACCTGCTCCACGGGCAGATTGCGGAAGTTCACATCATACAACACACTGCCGTCGGAGCGCTTGATGGCGGATTCCTGCTCCATGGGATCGCCCTCCACCGGGTTGAAGTCGATGGGATTGCCGTCCTCATCGGTGATGGTGGCCTGGCCGCGGTTCTTGAAATAGTAGCTGACATTGCCCTGGAAATAGGCGGGCTCGGCCAGCGCTTTCCACAGCTCCACCTTGTCGGGTTCCTCGTAGTCGGTCTCGATACCCAGAACGTTGGTCAGGAATTCATCGTACAGCTCGGCGTCGGCACGGGAGTCGAACGCATTCTCGCTGTCATAAAAGACCCAGGGGTCCACGCTCCACAAAAGTACTTTGGGGGCCTTGCCGTAGGTGACCATCTTGTAGTAGCTGGTCATGTTGTCGCGCACATCAGCGCCGGTGACGCCCATGTTGAAAAAGCTGTCGGATCCCACCAGCTCACTGGTGAATTGCAGCACACGGCTGGACCCGATGCCGATGACCTCCGGAGTCTCGGGCACATCCTGGGCAAAGAGCTGGACCACCTGACGCTCGTCCATCTGCTCAAAGTTGGTGACGTCGTAGCCTTCCAGCATCAGGTCCACGATGCGGCGGGGCGCCAGTGCACCCTGGAACAGACCGCTGCAGTCCACGTTGTAGCTGAATGCCACCATAAACACCAGGATGGGCACCAGCAGCAGGCATTTGACCAGCGTCTTGCTGCCGAAAAACAGCCGCCGCGCCAGCCCGACAAGAAAGCGGCGGAACAGGGAAGGCCCTCTTTTTCTGGCGGGAGCCTTTCTCTCTTTCGGGGATGGGCGGGAAGTCCGTTCCCGTGTGCCATCAGAGCGCCGGATGGAAGCAGGTGCGGCCGGCATGGGCGCACCGGATTTCTGGATGGGTTTTGCCATGGTTTACGCCTCCCCTCGCGGTATCAGTAGTTCTGGTAGATGAATGCGGATTGGCCGAACACCGCAAAGAACAGAATCGCGGCGCCCATGGCGTAATACAAGGTCCAGCGCAGGACAAAGTTCTGCTGGCGGACCCACTTGGCAACGTTGCGGCCGCCGCTCTCGACGGCAAAGACAATGAGGGTGCCGCAGGTCAGCATGACCGGTAGACGGCCGTCCAGCCCACAGTCGACCAGGAGACCGGTAACATCCTTCCAGGCGGGTTCCAGACCGGACCATCCTTTGGTGATGCCGGTATAGACGGCATAGGGGTCGGCGTTGTAGAGAGCACTGGCGAAAAAGACCAGCGTGCCGGCAAACAGGACCCATACGATGATCCGCTGGATCCACCGGCGGGCAAAATCAGCGCGGTAGAGGGGATTGTACCGGGCAATGACGGCCCTGGGCCGGCGGGTGGCGGCGGACAAAACCGACACCGCCCCGCAGGCAAAGCCCCACATGAGATAGCGCCAGTCGGCGCCGTGCCACAGGCCGGACACGATGAAGATGATCATGAGGTTGAGCAGATGCCGGGCCTTGCCGCACCGGCTGCCGCCCAGGGAAAAGTAGATGTAATCCCGGAACCAGCCGGTCATGCTGATGTGCCACCGGCGCCAGAAATCACCGAAACTGGTGGCCTCAAAGGGAGAGTTGAAGTTCTCGATCAGATCGTAGCCCAGAATGCGTGCCGCGCCCAGAGCAATGTCGCAGCAGCCGGAAAAGTCCATGTACAGCTGCAGGGCAAAAAGGAAGGTGGCGGCCAGCAGGTTGGGGCCGCTCATCTGGGAAAAGTCCCCGTACACAAAGGAGACGTAGAGGGCCAGGTTGTCGGCCAGTACCATCTTTTTCACGTAGCCCCATGCCATGCGGAAAGCGCCTCCCGCGCAGCGGGAATAGCTGAACCGGCGGGATTTCTCGATCTGGGGACGCAGATGGGGATACCGCTCAATGGGGCCGGTGACGAGGGTGGGGAAGAAGCTGACGAACATGGCATAGTGCAGCAGAGTGGGCTCCACCCTGCACCGGCGCTTGAAGACGTCAATGGTATAACTCAGCGAGGCAAAGGTGAAATAGCTCAGCCCCAGCGGTGCGATCAGGTTGAAGGAATAGGGTTCCACCTTCTGCCCGAACAGCCCGGCCAGATTGACGATGCCCAGGTCGAACAGGTCCCAGTACTTGTAGAACAGCAGAATGCCCAGGGCGGTCAGGATGGCTGCCAGCAAAAATAAGACCCGGACGGCCTTGTTTTTGCTGTTGCCGATGGCAAGTCCGCAGGCCCAGGTCACCACGGTGGCGCCCAGCAACACAGGAACGAGAGCGCGGTTTTCCGGCGTGTAGCAGAAAAACGCATAGCTGGCGATGAGCAGGAAATAGGGCCTCACCACACGGGGAAGGGCGTAGTTCAGCACAGCAACCGCGGCGAAAAAGCCGAGGAACAAGAGGGTAGTTATTGACACGTCACATTCACATCCAGCCGCCGCAAAGGGCAAATTTTACCACAGGGTTGTTGAATCGACCGATAAAAAACAGCTGTCCCGCAGAGGATACCGCAAGTACTGCAGGACAGGAGAATTATTTGGACTGCATCCGGTTTTCCAGGTCACGGACGCGCTTTTCCAGGATCGCGTTGGCCTGGGTCAGCCGCCGGCACTTTTCGGCCAGCTGGCTGATGGCAATGCTCAGACTCAAAAGCACCACCAGCACAAAGCAGAACATCAAGAGAAATACCAGATTGACCGGCATCTCCACATCCAGCAGATCCCGCAGTACGTATACCACGTAGGGGAATGCCGCGAAGATGACGAGAACGATGGAAAGTCCCAGCCAGAGAAGGCTGTATTTGACGGTCATCAGGCCTTTTTTCAGAAAGATGAAGATGATGGCAAGCAGCGCCAGCGCACCGACCAGCATGCAGGCCTGGAATTGTAAGGTCATGGTGGGTTCCTCCCTGATTGTATTGGGGCGCAGATCAGTGCTTGGCCCCGGGGCGCAGACGGCGAATGGCCAGCCGGTCGATGATGAGCGACAGCGACACCTTGAGCATGTAGTAGACGCTCTTGACTGCCGAAATACTGGACACACCGCCCAGGCGCTCATGCATGACCACGGGGGCCTCACCCACCCGGAACCCTTGCAGGCTGGCAGCCAGGATGGCCTCCGGCTCGGGATAGTCGGGGGCATAGTGGTCGGCAAAAAAGGAGGTCATTTCGGCACTGGTGGCGCGGAAGCCGCTGGTCACATCAGCGACCTTGCGCCCGCAGAGCAGGTGGATCATGGCGCTGAGAAAGCGGATTCCCACCCGGCGCATGAAGCTGGTCTGGAACCCCTCGTGGGTGATGAATCGGCTGCCGATGCACATATCCAGTTTTCCGGAGAGCACCGGCTCCACCACGGTGGCCAGATAGGCGGGGTCGTGCTGACCGTCGCCGTCCATCTGGACCGTCACGTCGTAGCCGTGCAGGCGGGAGTACTGGTACCCGCACTGCACGCCGCCCCCGATGCCGAGGTTGACGGGCAGGTCCAGATAATTGTAGCCGTGGCTGCGCAGCAGTTCGGCGCTGTTGTCGGTGGAACAGTCGTTGATGACGAGATAGTCTGCCCAGGGGCAGGTCTCGCGCAGATGCTCCACCACGCGGACAATGTTGTCCTGTTCGTTGTAGCAGGGGATCAGTACAAGGATCCTTGCGGAAGTATTCAAAAGGGCACCTCACATCCGGCACGCGGGGCGTGACCAAATTGATTGCAGTTACAGCGGCAGGGTCAGCCGACCGTGCCGTCCAGAATAAACGTCTCCAGGCGCTTGAGCAGTATGCTGCGCCGGTAGTGGGCAAGATAGTAGGCTCTGGCGTTGGCCCCCAGCCGGGCGCGCTCCTCGGGTGAGGCACGGTACAGCCGGACCAGACTGTCGGCCAGGGCATCCACGTCGCAGGCGGGGCAGGCAGGGCCGCATCCGGCGGCCCGGATGGCCTCGAAGCCCGCCCCGTCCATGCTGGCGATGACCGGCTTGCCGGCGGCCATGTAGCTGGCCACCTTGGCGGGTACCGTCAGCCCCAGATCGGGGGAGTCGGACAAGGATACGATCAGCGCATCGGCCAGGGCGGTGAAGCGGGGAATATCCTTCGCAGGAACGCTGCCGTAGAAGGTGACGCAGTCCCCGGCACCAAGCTCGTCCACCAGACGGGCAAGATCTTCCCGGCTCATGCCGTCGCCCACCAGCAGAAGATGCAGGTCGGCAGCCCCCAGGCTCCGGGCCCGGCACACCGCACGGATGACGGTGTCCAGGCTCTGGGCGGGGGTAAAGGTCCCGGTAAACACCAGGTTGAACCGCCCGCCGAAGCGCTCCGCCAAGGCCGCGTCCTCGATGGACTCGGCGTAAAAATCCTCGCAGTACTGCGGGATGACGGCCACATCGGCGGTGGTTTTGCCGGTGCGCTCGCACAGCCGTTTCTGCAAAGGCTCGCTCATGGCGATGAGGCGGTCGCAGCGGCGGTAGAGCCAGTCGCTGACCCCCTGGGCCACCGAGCGCAGGAATTTGTTTTTCACTGGCAGCACACTGTACAGGTTTTCCGGCCAGATGTCCAGCACATAGTTGACGCAGGGAATGTGATGGCGCCGGGCATAGACCACCGCAGGCCAGCACATGAGTACCGGGCTGGTGTTGAAGCAGAACACCGCGTCGTACCCGCCCGGCAAACGGTTCAGGGCCCACCGGGCGTTCCAGGGCCAGCTGACATAGTTCAGAAAAATGCGCACCGAGGTGTTGCCCTTGCGGGGCACCTCCCGGCAGCGAAAGACCTGCGCAGTGCGGAAATGTTCCTCAAAGGGGCCGTGGGCGTCGTAGCCGTCAAACCATTCTCCCTTGGGATAGTTGGGCAGGCCGCACAGCACATCCACCTCGATGCCGTCCGAGAGAAATCCTTCCACAATGTCGTTGATGCGGAAATTCTCCGGCCAGAAATGCTGTGTCACGACCAGAATGCGCTTGCGCATGCGGGTAACGTCCTTTCAGTTTTTGCGCCACACCATCTTGTTGACCACGCCGGTGTAGCTCTGGATGATCTTGACGACCTTGTTGGAAACATCCTCGGTGTAATAGGGCACCGGGATGCCCAGGTCGCCGTTATCGTTCATGGCGACGGCAGTCTCCACGGCCTGCTCCACACCGCCTTCCGCGATGCCGGCCAGCACAAAGCAGCCCTTGTCCAAAGCCTCGGGGCGCTCGGTGGAGGTGCGGATGCAGACGGCAGGGAAGGGATGGCCCACGCTCAGGAAAAAGCTGGACTCCTCCGGCAGGGTGCCCGAGTCGCTCACCACACAGAAGGCGTTCATCTGCAGGTGATTGTAGTCGTGGAAGCCGAGAGGCTCATGGAGTTTGACCCGGGGGTCCAGCTGGAACTGCATGGCTTCCAGACGCTTGCGGCTGCGGGGATGGCAGGAGTAGAGGATGGGCATGTCGTAGGTCTCGGCCAGATGGTTGATGGAGGTGAACAGGTCGATAAAGTTCTTTTCGGTGTCGATGTTCTCCTCCCGGTGGGCGGACAGCAGCATATATTTGTGCGGTTCCAGCCCCAGACGTTTCAGCACGTCGCTGGCCTCGATCTTTTCCAGATTGGCATGCAGCACTTCGGCCATGGGGCTGCCCGTCACAAAGGTGCGCTCCTTGGCGGTGCCCTCGGCGTTCAAGTAGCGGCGGGCATGCTCGGAGTAGCACATGTTCACGTCGGCAATGTGGTCGACGATGCGGCGGTTGGTCTCCTCAGGCAGACACTCGTCAAAGCAGCGGTTGCCGGCCTCCATGTGGAAGATGGGAATGTGCAGCCGCTTGGCGCCGATGGCAGACAGACAGCTGTTGGTGTCGCCCAGAATCAGCAGGGCGTCGGGTTTCTGTTCCACCATCAGGGCATAGCTCTTGGCAATGATGTTGCCGATGGTCTCGCCCAGGTCCTTGCCCACCGCGTCCAGGTAGAAGTCCGGCGCCCGCAGGCCCAGATCTTCAAAAAAGATCTGGTTGAGGGTGTAGTCGTAGTTCTGCCCCGTGTGGACGAGGATCTGATCAAAATATTTATCGCATTTTTTGATGACGGCAGACAGGCGGATGATCTCCGGCCGGGTGCCGATGATGGTCATAAGTTTCAGCTTTTTCATCTTTCAGCAATCCTTGTCATTGGAATAGGAAACGGACGGACGTCACGCCGCCCGCAGTTGACCCGTTCGTCGTGTCCGGTGACAAGCAGCCGGGGAACCGCCTTATGGCTGCGGACACGACCAGGCCTCCTGCTATCAAAAGGACAAATCCGCGGAGTCATAAAGGCTGCCGCCCGGTCAGACCGGCAGGGGGTAGGTATCCGGGTGTTCGGGGTCAAAGGCCTCGTTGGCCCACATGACCGTCACCATCTCGCCGTCGCCCACGTTTTCAATGTTGTGGGTGTAGCCGCAGGGAATGTCCACAACCTGCAGTTTTTCGCCGCTGACCCGGTACTCGATGACCTGGTCCGAGAAGATCTGCCGGAAGCGGATGATACCCTCGCCCTTGACCACGAGGAACTTCTCATTCTTGGTGTGGTGCCAGTGGTTGCCCTTGACGATGCCGGGTTTGGAGATGTTCACGCTGACCTGGCCGCGTTCAGGGGTGCGAAGGAATTCGGTAAAGCTGCCCCGGTTGTCGCAGTGCATGTTCAGGTCGTAGGCAAACCCGTCCTCCGGCAGATAGGACAGATAGGTGGAGTAGAGCTTTTTCTCAAAGCTGCCTGCCGTCAGTTCCGGCACGGCCAGGGTAGGCAGGCCGTCGGTGCCGAGAGCCTTGGCAGCGGCACCGCCCCGGGCCCTGGCAAAGCCCTCGATGGTGGCGGCCAGGGCGCCCAACGTGGTGCGGTGGACGGGATGGATACGGCAGATGCCCTCCTCATCCCGCTCCGCTTCGCCGCGCTCCATGGCGTCCAGAATGCAGGCCACCACATCGTCGATGTAGACCAGCGGCAGCTCGTAGTCGGGATCGCGGACCTGAATGGGCAGCCCGTGGGCAATGTTGTGGCAGAAAGTTGCCACAACGCTGTTGTAGTTGGGGCGGCACCATTTGCCGAACACACCTTCCATGCGGAAGACATACACCGGCGCACCGGTGCGCTGGCCGTGCTGGAAGATGGCATCCTCAGCCTGCTTTTTGCTCTTGCCGTAGTCGTTGTCCAGCGCTGCCTGGATGCTGGAAGTCACCAGCACCGGGCAGGCATTGCCGGAAGTCTCCAAGAGAGACAGCATGGTGTCGGTCAGACCGGCGTTGCCGGAGTAGAACTCGCTGGGGTCCTTGGGACGGTTGATGCCCGCCAGATGCACCACAAAAGCGGCCCGGCGGCAGTAGTCGGCCAGGGTCTCGGGGGTGTCGTTCTTCTCAAAGCAGAGCAGGGAAGTGTAGCCCCGGGCGGTCAGCTCGGCCACCAGGTTCTTGCCCACAAAGCCGCCGGCCCCGGTGATGAGGATGGGGCTTGCCTTTGTCACGGTGTTATTTGCCAATCTTCGCCAGCTCCTCCTGGATATAGTCGGTGGTCATGATCTTCTGGATGGTTTCTTCCACATTCAGGCGGCGGGTGTTGTGGCTGGTGTAGTCCTCGTCGGCCTGGGTGTGGACCTGACCTTTGATGAAGTACTTGTCGTAGTTCAGGTCACGGTTGTCGGCGGAAACGCGGAAGTAGCCGCCCATATCCTCGCTGCGGGTGCGCTCCTCCTTGGTCATCAGCGTCTCGTACAGCTTCTCGCCGTGGCGGGTGCCGATGATGCGGGTGCCGGTGTCGCCGAACAGCGTCTGCACCGCCTTGGCCAGATCCCCGATGGTGGAGGCGTCGGACTTCTGGATGAACAGGTCGCCGGGGTTGGCGTGCTCAAAGGCGAACATGACCAGATCCACAGCCTCGTCCAGATTCATGAGGAAGCGGGTCATGTTGGGGTCGGTAGATCGGAAGAGCGTCGTG
>CALXHO010000058.1 GCA_944388125.1 uncultured Gemmiger sp.
GTCAAGAAGCTGCTGGAGAAGATCCGCGGAACAGATATCGAAAAGCTGCTGAAAGAATATCATGTAATTGAGTGATATGATGCTGCAACATAGCATTTCTGTTTGGTGCTCTCGTGATTTAAGAAGGCGGAGTGGGATAAGAGACAAGGGGGCGACAGGGACATTGCCTATATACAGGGAGAACACTGGATGCTTTCTCGTGCGGAGAAGATGGGATATTTGTTTTGGCATGATTGACAAAATGAGAGAAAAAACCTTGTTCATGTTTCAGCTTGTATTATAACGTTATATTATGTTATTATGGGCTTGGAAAAATTACCACGGAGGAAAGGTGAGGTTTTGGGCATGAAAGAACGTCAGAAATGTCTGGTCCTGCTTTCGAAGAACGTGTTCCCGGCCACCGGCGAAGCGCCCTTCGACGGCTTTGTGGCGGTGGAGGGCAACCGTATCACGGCGGTGGGGTCCCGGGCCGAGGCCGGCGAATGGGTGGAAAAGGCCACTCAGGTGCTGGAACTGGGCGACCGGGTGGTGACGCCCGGCTTTGTGGATGTGCACACCTTTTTCACCGGCTGGGCGCTGCTGAGCCTGGGCGCGGATTTCTCCAATGTAAAAATGGATGTGCAGGGCGTGGCCGCACTGAAAGAATACGAAAAGACGGCCCCTGAGGGCACGGCGCTGTTCGGCCACAGCTGGCAGCCGGACGGGTTTGAAGTCACCGACGAGGCCCTGCTGGATAAGACCTGGCCGGAAAAACCCGTGGTGGTGTTCACGGCGGATCGTGGCACCTGCTGGATGAACGCCGCGGCCCGCCGGCGCTACGGCTTCGGCCCGGAAAAATGCTATGCCGAGATGATCTGGAAGATGATCCGCGAGTATCTGCAGCTGCCCGGCATGAAGGAAAAGTACAAGGAATACATGCAGATGCTCAACGAGCGGGGCGTCACCACCATCAAGGAGATGACCTTCGACACCTACTACGGCTTTGCCGACAAGATGGAGGAGCTGGAAAAGGAGGACGCGCTGACGGTGCGCGTTTCCATGATGAGCCAGCCGGTGGGCGAGGGCATCAACATCGAGCACGGCAAGGAGATGTGCCGGCGCTTCACCGGGCCCTTCGTCTCCTTCTCCGGCTACAACCGCATGACCGACCGCTCCATCCCGTCCTCCATGGCGGAGCTCATCGAGCCCTACAAGTCTCACCCCGGCATGACCAATACCGTGCCCGTGGAATGGGACCTCATTGAAAAAGAGACCCACCTGGCGGACGAGAACGGTTTCCGCTATTCGCTCCACTGCCAGGGAGACGGCGCCATCCGCCACACGGTGGCCCTGTTTGATTCCTGCCAGAAGGACGAAAACGGCAAACTCAAGCACCGCCACGCCATCACCGACCTGGAGTACTCCGACCCTGCCGACCTGGAAAAGTTCGGTGCGCTGGGCGGCATCGTGGAGGTCTATGCCCAGATCCAGTCGCTGGACAACAAACAGGACGTGCTGGACATGATCGACGCGCAGCTGGGCGGCGACCGGGGCAAGAACTACTGGAACCGCCGCAAAATGTGGGATTCCGGCCTCACCGTCACCTGCGGCACCGACCTGCCCCTGCTCATCCCCAACATCCCCGAGGCCATCTACTGCGGCGTGGGCGGGCACTTTGCCGACGGCGGCACCTACAACGAGCAGAACATGCTCACCGTGGCCGAGATGCTCACAGCCTGGACCCGCAACGGCCAGTACAACTGCTTCAACGAGGACCGTCTGGGCACCCTGGAGGCGGGCAAACTGGCGGACATCGCCGTGCTGGACGCCGACGTATTCACCCTGCCCACCGAACAGGTGAAGGACGTGAAGGTGGCGCTCACCATCTCGGACGGCCGCATCGTCTACGACGCGCTTTAAAAAGGAGGGTCTTATGGCACACATCAGGCGGGAACAACTGGCGGCCATCGGCATCCATTATGTGTATTATCCGCTGGACTACATGCTGGACGCCCAGGCCAAAGCCGGCTACAAGACCATCGAGATGCTGGGCATGGCGCCCCACTACCTCATGGACGAGACGGGCTTTCAGGACCCGGTGGAACTTCGGAAAAAGGTGGAGGCCCGGGGCATGACCATCGGGTGCTTCACCCCCGAATGCGCCACCTATTATTACACCATGAACGCCCTGGAAGGCGGCTTCCATGACCGCAGCATGGAATATTTCAAGCGCGGCATCGAAGCGGCGGAAAAGATGGGGGCCAAAAAGCTGCTGACCAACTGCATCGGCGCGCCCTTTGACGAGGAGTACGACCGGGCCTATGACCGGGCGGTGCGCAGCCTGCGGGAGCTGGCCAAAACCGCGGCCGACCACGGCGTGACCATCGCGGTGGAGACGGTGCGCCCGGAGGAGAGCCGGGTGGTCATCACCCTGCCGGAACTGGTGCGGCTGCTGAAGGATGTGGACAGCTCCTGGGTAAAGGCCGGCCTGGACACGGTGGCCATGGGCGTGGCGGGGGAGACGCCCCGCCAGTGGTTCGAGGCCCTGGGCAGAGACATCGTGCACACCCACTTCATCGACGGGCGGCCCTACGCCCATCTGGTGTGGGGCGACGGGCTGTATCCCCTGGAGAAATACCTGGACGTGCTCAACGAGTTCGGCTACGAGGGGCTTCTGGGCCAGGAGATCACCGACGGGCGTTATTTCGACGACCCCGCGACGGCGGACGCGCGCAACTTCCGGGCGTTCGAACCGTTCTTTGAGAACTGAAAGGGGGAGAGGAGATGGCGACGCCGAAACTCCGCCGCGAACAGGTGGCGGGCATGAACATCCACTATGTGAACTATTCGCTGGACTACTTCCTCGACGCGCAGCAGCGCCTGGGCTTCAAGACCATCGAGCTCTGGTGCGCGGCTCCCCACGTCTGGTTGGACCACATGCGCTATTATGACGCAAAGGACATCCGCCGCAAGATCGAAAGCCGCGGCCTGGCCGTGCATGTGCTCACGCCGGAAAACTGCACCTATCCGTATCAGTTCGCGGCAAAGGAGCCGGAGCACATCCGGCGCTCCTTCGGCTATTTTTCCAACGGCATCCGCCTTGCCGCCGAGCTGGGCTGCGAGTACATGGAAGTGAACTCCGGCTGGGGCTACTGGAACGAGGACAAGGAAGAGGCCTGGAAGCGCAGCGCGGACATGCTGCACCGGCTGGCCGAGGTGGCCAAAGAGAACAACGTCACGCTGGTGATGGAGTCCATCCGCCCGGAGGAGAGCCAGCTGGTGATCGACCTGCCCGCGGCGCAAAAGATGCTGCGGGAGGTGGGCCACCCCAACCTCAAGGCGATGGTGGACACCTGCGCCATGGGCGTTGCGGGCGAAACGCTGGAAGACTGGTTCCGGGCGCTGGGCTCTGACATCCGGCATATGCACTTCATCGACGGCACGCCCTACGGCCATCTGGTCTGGGGCGACGGGAATCATCATCTGGGCCGGTTCATCGAGACCCTCAACCGCTACGGCTACGAGGGGTATCTTGGCCAGGAGATAACCGACGGACGGTATTTCATGGACCCCGCCGCAGCAGACGCGCGCAACATGAAGAACTTTGAACGCTACATCGAGGACTGATTTTTCAAACCACATTCAAAGGAGTAAAGAATCATGAAAGCAAATGAAGTTATCAAGAAGGTTTTGGCGGAGCACGGCGAGATCACCGAAGTGTACTGGGTGGCCTGCGGCGGCAGCCTGATCGACCTGTATCCCTCCCACTTCATGATGACCGTGGAGAGCACCAAGACCTCCTCCGGCTGGCACACCGCCAAGGAGTTCCTGGTGGCCACCCCCAAGAAACTGGGCAAGCACAGCCTGGTGGTGATGTGCAGCCACTCCGGCAACACCAAGGAGGCGGTGGAAGCCGCGGTGCTGGCCTACGAGCGGGGCGCGGCCGTGGTCACCCTCACCGACAACGCCGGTTCCAAGGCGGACGA
Source organism: uncultured Gemmiger sp. (assembly GCA_944388125.1). GTDB lineage: Bacteria > Bacillota > Clostridia > Oscillospirales > Ruminococcaceae > Gemmiger. The sequence goes on from CALXHO010000058.1 coordinate 3,966, forward strand.
CCCCCGTTTCATCGCCTGGGTCTACCCCTGGGGCGACGGTGTGCCCACCGCCGAGGTGCCTCTGGGCATCTGCCCGATGCTGGCCGCCGAGCTCATCAAGGCCCAGGAAGGCTTTGACAAGTACGACGCACTGGTGGAAGGCATCGCCAAGATGGACGACATCATCGCCAAGGCCAAGGTGAAGGTGAACGCCGAGCTGGGCGAGAAGTTCGCCGACCTGTGCGAGGAGAACAACTTCTTCTACATCCTGGGCTCCGGCGCCAACTTCAGTCAGACCTACGGCTTTGCCATCTGCAGCCTGATGGAGATGCAGTGGCAGAACTGCTGCTACATCCACTCCGGCGAGTACTTCCACGGCCCCTTCGAGTGCACCGAGCCGGGCGTGTTCTACTTCCTGCAGATGGGCTCCTCCTCCGCCCGGGTGATGGACGAGCGGGCGCTGGCCTTCCTCAAGACCCACACCGATCGGCTGATGGTGCTGGACGCGCTGGAATACGGCATGGCCGAGGTGGACGAGGGCGTGCGCGCCTATCTGGAGCCGGCCCTGTTCTACGCCATGAACGTGGAGCTGCGCGCCGCCCGAGGCAAGCGCTTTGACCACTCTCCCGAGATCCGCCGCTACATGGGCATCGAGCAGTATTGATTTTTGAGAAAAGGAGCGAAAGAACGATGGCATATCAGGTGAAGGTCCTGGGCTTTGGCGACAACGTTGTGGACAAATACGAGCACATCAAAACCATGTACCCCGGCGGCAACGCGGTGAACTTTGCCGTGTTCGCCAAAAAGCTGGGGGCCGAGCGCAGCGCCTACATGGGCATCTTCGGCTCGGACAAAGAGGCCGAACACGTCATCGCCTCCCTGCAGGAGGAGGGCGTGGAGCTGGTGAAGTGCAAGCAGGTCATCGGCGAGAACGGCGCGGCCCGGGTGACGGTGAACCCCGAAAACGGCGACCGCATCTTCCTGGGTTCCAACGAGGGCGGCATCCGCGGCGACATGCTCTACGCGCTGGACCGCTTCTCCATCGAGTATGTGAAGGGCTTCGACCTGGTGCACTCCGGCAACTACTGCTTCACCGAGCGGGAGCTGCCCAAGATCAAGGCCGCGGGCGTGCCCATCAGCTTTGACTTCTCCGACGATTCCACCGACGAGTACTACGAGCGCATCGCCCCGCTGGTGGACTACGCCTTTATGTCCTGCAGCGACATCTCCAAAGAGGAGACCTACGAAAAGCTGCAGAAGGTGTCGGCTCTGGGCCCCAAATTCGTCTGCGCCTCCCGGGGCGACGAGGGCTGCATCGCCTATGACGGCACAGAGTTTTATGTCCAGAGCATCAAACCCGTGGAGAAGATGGTGGACACCATGGCCGCCGGCGACAGCCTGCTCACCGCATTCCTGGTGAACTACCTCGCCAGGGAGAAGGAGGGCAAGGGCGGCCCCGATGCCATCCGGGAGAGCCTGGACCTGGCCGCCGGATTTGCCGCCAACACCTGCGGCCTGGCGGGCAGCTGGGGCCACGGTAAAGTGTACGAATAAAAGCACCGCCTTGTTACCAGAGCGGGATCGGCGGCGCCGCTCCCGCTCTGCGCTATTTTGCAGCAAAAGGAGGAGAAAGAGAATGGAAAAAACTGTGGCGGCCGTGGGCTTTTGCTGCGCGGACGTGTATGAAAAGCTGAACAAATTCTACCCCACTGGCAACGGTGTGGACTGGGGCGTGCACCTGGCCCGCATGGGCGTGCCCACCAGCGTGGTGAGCGTGGTGGGCACCGACAGCTATGGCGAAAAGATGAAAGAGGCCCTGGCGGCGGAGGGCATCGACATCTCCCACCTGCGCACCGAGCCCGGCGACACCTGCAAGATGATGATGGACCTGAAAAACGGCACCGACCGGGTGCACCTGGAGGAGATCGAGGGCGTCATGGCGGACTATGCCCTCACCGACGAGGAATTCGAGTTCGTGGCAAAGCACACCATGCTGCACACCGACCTGTTCGGCAAGGTGCTGGACCGGCTGCCCGCCTGGAAGGCCCGTGGGGTGCAGGTGGTGATGGACTTCTCGGTGTTCAGCGAGGATCCGGAATACCAGTGTGAGAAGCTGTTCCCCTATGTGGACTATGTGTTCCTCTCCTACGACGGCAAAAAGGACGAGCACATCAAGGAGTGGGTGAAAAAGATCCACGCCTTCGGCCCCAGGCTGGTCACCGCCACCATGGGCGAGCTGGGCAGCATCTGCTACGACGGCACCACCCTGTATGAATATGGCATCGTGCCCACCACCGTGGTGAACACCGTGGGCGCGGGCGACAGCTACATCGCCGGCTTCACCTACGGCATCCTGAACGGCTGGAGCGTGCCGGAGTGCATGAAGAAGGGCGCGGAAGTGTCCAGCGCGGTGGTGGCCCGGTTCGAGCCGTACTGAGCGGCGCGCCGGCCGAAAACACGAACAGAAAGAAGGGAACAACGTGCTGATCGATATGCACATCCACCCCATTTTCTACGGGCCCATCTGCGGGGACGAAACGGAGGTGGCCTTCCGGGGCGACACCTTCGGGGTGTGGAAACAGGGCCCGATGGAGTTTGACGAGCTGTTCGCCGAGTGGGACGTCTGCGGCCTCACCCGGGCGGCCCTGCTGCCCCTGGACGTAACCACCACCGTCGGCGGCTGGGTGGTGAGCAACGACCAGGTGGAGGCCCTGTGCAAGCTCCACCCGGACAAATTTTACGGCTTCGCCAGCGTGGACCCCCACCGCCCCGACGCGCTGGAGGTGCTGGAGCGGGCCTTTTGCCAGCAGGGGCTGCGGGGCCTCAAGCTGAACCCCTCCAAGCAGCGCTTTGACCCGGCGGACGAAAGGATGGAGCCCATCTACGCGTTGTGCGAGCGGGAGAACAAGCCCATCCTCTTCCACGCCGGCCTCTCCTGGGAGCCGGACGCCCCCGCGAAATACGCGCACCCCCTGGCCTTTGAGGAGGTGGCCATCCGCCACCCGGGCCTGCGCTTCTGCCTGGCCCACTTCGCCTGGCCCTGGGTGCGGGAGATGGCCATGCTGATGATCAAATACCCCAACGTCTACACCGACACCGCCCTGCTCTATGTGGATTCCCCCGAGGAGCAGATGATGGAGCTGTTCACCAAAGACATGGGCCCCATGTGGTTCGAGCGGTGTTTCCCCCGGCAGGTGATGTTCGGCTCCAACGGGCCCCGCTTCCGCGCCTTCAAGCTCAAGCGGGCGCTGGACAAGGTGCCCATGCGGGACTTCGCCCGGGAAAATCTTTACTGGAAAAACGCGCTGCGTTTTCTCAGCGGCGAGGAGGTGTGAGCCATGGTCGTGCTGAAGACCATCCGTCATTTGAGCAAGGACGTGGAGGAGTATTTCAACATCACCCAGCAGGTGCACGACATCGTGCGGGAAAGCGGTGTGAAGAACGGCCTGGTGGCGGTGATCACCGCCCACACCACCACCGGCATCCTGGTGAACGAGGCGCTGCCCTGCGTGGAGGCGGACATCGCTGAGATGCTGGAAAAAACGGTGCCGCTGGAAGCGCCCTATCTCCACGCCCACTTCCTGCCCACCTACGGCGCCACCAGCAACAACTCCCAGGGGCACCTGAAAAGCGTGCTCACCGGCAACCACTGCCTGTTCCCCGTCATCGACGGCCAGATCGTCTGCGGCGGCGCCCAGGACATCTACCTGGCGGAGTTCGACGGCCCCCAGCTGCGCAAGGTGTATGTGGAAGTGATGGGCGAGTGAGGCCCGGAGGGCCGTAAAAGGAGAAAACCATGAGGACCATCCTGTGTTTTGGCGATTCCAACACCCACGGCAGCATGCCCGGCATGACCGGGCGCTATGGCCGGGATGTGCGCTGGCCCCGGCGCATGGAGGCGCTTTTGGGGCAGGAGTACGAGGTGGTGGAGGAGGGCCTGCCCGGCCGCACCACAGTGTTCACCGACTACATCGAGCCCTACCGCGCCGGCATCGAGCAGATCGTGCCGCTGGTGCAAAGCCACGTGCCGGACGCGCTGGTGATCATGCTGGGTGGCAACGATACCAAGGCGCGCTACCACGTGAGCGCCCCGGAGATCGGCTTTGGCATGGAGGAGCTGCTGCTGCGCCTGCGCGCCGCCTGCCCCTTCGGCCCGGTGCCCCGGGTGGTGCTGGCGGCGCCCGCGCCGCTGCAATGCGCGCCGGGGGCCGAGTTCAACGCCGAAAGCGTGGATAAATCCCGGCAGCTGGCCCCGATCCTGCAGGATGTGGCCCGCCGCTTCGGTTGCGGCTTCCTGGACGCGGGCGAGTTTGCCGCCCTGGGCCAGGACGGCATCCACTTCACCCCCGGCGACCACGCCGAAATGGCCCGGCGGGCCGCGGCGGCGGTCACGGCGCTGTTTGGCGAATGAAAGAAAAAAGCCTGTTCCGGCGCGGCCGGAACAGGCTTTTTTAAAAGGCGTATCTCAGATGTTGAACACAAAGCGGCTGCCCACGATATACTGGCGGCCGATCGCCAGCGGTTTGCCCTCGCCGTCCAGGAAATAGGCGTTCATATAGAACATGGGGTCGCCGGTGATGATGTCCAGGTAGGAGGCCTGCTCCGCCGAGGCGCGCACGATCTCCAGCGTGCAGGAAACGGTGGATTCCGGCCGCCGGCCGTAGTGGGCCTGCAGGTAATCAAACAGCGAGCCGTCGCTCAGGTCCTCATAGGCGGTGAGCAGCCCCTTGAAGGGCTCGTAGGGGAAAAAGTTGTTCTCCAGCATGATGGGCTCGCCGTCCGCCGTGCGCACCCGCTGCAGGTAGATCACGTCCGACTGGGGCGCAAGGCCCAAAAAACGCACCTCGTCCGAGCGGGCGGGCACGCGCTGGATGCTCACCACCTGGGCGCCCGGCTTCATGCCGCAGGCGCGGCAAGCCTCGGAAAAGCCCATCACGTCGCTGTCCTGGGTGATCTTGCGCATCACCTTGGGCTGGCTCACATAGGTGCCCTTGCCCTGCTTTTTCACCAGATAGCCCTCGCTGCAAAGCTCCTCCACGGCGCGGCGCACCGTGATGCGGCTCACGTGGTACAGCTCCGACAGCTCCGATTCGGAAGGGATCTTTTCATCCGGCGCGTATTTGCCCTCGGTCAACGCGGTCTTGATGTCCTCCATGAGCTGCTGGTAGAGGGGGATAAGGGAATCTTCGTTAAGCTGGTAATCCATGGGTGCGGGTCCCTGCCTTTCGCCCCGCGGCGCCGCCGGGGGTCAATGAACTGTTGGTGCTTTTCTATTCTATCGTATTTTGCCCAATATTTCAAGGCGTGATTGGTCATAACGACAAATCATCGCGCAAAACTTGAAAAAAACTGGTGGATTGTGTTATAGATATGTTGTGAGACGTAGCATGACGTCATAATACAGGCAAAGGGGGAAAGAGCCATGTCCTTTCTCAAAGAGATGTTCCGCACCGAAAAACCCATCATCGGCCTGCTGCACCTCAAACCCCTGCCGGGGGACCCCTTCTATGCCCCCGACGGCAGCATGGAGAAGGTGATCGCCTGCGCCCGGGCGGATCTGGAGGCCCTGCAAAAGGGCGGGGTGGACGGCGTGCTGGTGACCAACGAGCTGAGCCTGCCCTATGAAAAAAAGGTCTCCGGCGTAACGCTGGCGGCCATGGGCGTGGTGATCGGCGCGCTGCGCCGGGAGCTCCGGGTGCCCTTTGGCGCCGAGGCCATCTACGACGGCGACGCCACCATCGAGCTGTGCGCTGCCACCGGGGCCGCCTTCACCCGCTGCCTGTTCACCGGCGCCTGGGTGGGGGACCTGGGCCTGGTGGACCGGGACGTGGCCAGGACCCTGCGCCGCAAGTCCGCCCTGCGGCTGGACGGGCTGAAGCTGTTCTACTTTGTCACCAGCGAGGGCGAAGTGTACCTGAACGACCGCACCGCGCCGGAGATCGCCCAAAGCATGCTGTTCAACTGCCGGCCGGACGCGCTGGTGGTGGGCGGCGCGGCGGCGGGGGTAGGCCCCGGCGGCGAGTTGCTGGAGCAGGTGCGTGCCGCCGCCGGCAGGGTGCCGGTGGTGTGCGGCACCGGCTGCCGCAGGGAGACGGTGGCTCAGATCCTCAAAAACTGCGACGGCGCTTTCGTGGGCACTACCTTCAAAAAGGACGGCGTGTTTGAAAACCCCGTGGACGAGCGCCGGGTGAAGGAGTTTATGGACGCGGTGAAAGAGATGCGGGGTGATGCGTGATGCGGTATTTTATGGGGATCGACGTGGGCACCAACGAGACCAAGGGCGTGCTCATCGACCAGACCTGTGCCATCGTGGCCTTTGCCAGCCGCGGGCACGAACTGCTGAACCCCCGGCCCGGTTTTTTTGAGCACGACGCGGAGGCCACCTGGTGGGGCGATTTCTGTGCTGTTTCCCGCCAGTTGCTGCAGGAGAGCGGAGTGGCCGCCGCGGATGTGGGCTGTGTGGGCCTTTCGGCGCTGGGGTGCGACTGCGTCCCCGTGGACGCCGAGGGCACGGCGCTGTGCAACGCTATCCTCTACGGGGTGGACAGCCGCAGCCACAACGAGATCGAATGGCTCTATGACTACTACGGCAAGGAAGAGGCCGAGCGGCTCTACGGCCATGAGCTTTGTTCCTCGGACATCGCCCCCAAAATTCTGTGGGTGAAAAACAACCTGCCGGAGGTCTACGCCAAAACGGCCAAGTTCCTCACCGGCTCCTCCTACCTTTGCGCCAAGCTGACAGGGGAGTACACCATCGACCGCTATCTGGCCGAGGACTTCGCCCCGCTTTATGACCTGGAACACGACGCGGTGGACGAGGAACACTGCGGCCTTTACTGCCGGCCGGACCAGCTGGCCCGGGTGATGAACGCCACCGACATCGCCGGCTGTGTGACGGCAAAGGCGGCGGCCCGGACCGGCCTTGCCGAGGGCACCCCGGTGCTGGTGGGCACGGGAGACTCCGGAGCGGAGGCCATCTCCACCGGCGTGTTCCGTCCGGGCGACGTCATGGTGCAGATGGGCTCCAGCTGTTACTTTGTTTACCTCACCGATCATCTGCTGAACGAGCCCCGTCTGTGGCCCGGCACCTTCATCATCCCGGGCGTTTATTCGGTGTGCGCGGGCACCAACACCGCCGGCACCCTGACCCGGTGGATGCGGGACGAGTTCTACAGGGACGCCCTGGCCGCCGAAGCGGCAGGGGGCGAGAACGCCTACGAGGCAATGGCCAGGGAGGCGGCGGCCATCCCCGCCGGCAGCGAGGGGCTGGTGTGCCTGCCCTACTTTGCGGGGGAGCGTACCCCCCTCAACGACCCCTTCGCCAAGGGCGTGTTCTTCGGCCTTTCGGTCAAGCACACCCGGGCACACATGGTCAAGGCCGGGCTGGAGGGCATCGCCTACACCATCGCCGCCCATCTGGACCTGCTGGAAAAGGAGCACGGCGAGCCGCTGCGCCGCATCATGGCGGTGGGCGGAGGCACCAGGAACCCCGTCTGGCTTCAGGCGGTGGCGGATGTGACCGGCCGGGAGATCTGCACCGCGAAGGTGACGTTTGGCGCAGCCTTCGGAGACGCCATCATGGCGGCGCTGGCCGGCGGAGCTTATGCCAACTGGGACGAGCTGGCAAAGGTCATCACCGCCGACCGGGTCATCCGCCCGGACATGCGGGCCCATGCGGTCTACGAGAAGCAGCGTGTGGTGTTCAACGAACTGTACGCCCGCAACCGGGATCTGATGAAGAGCCTGTGACGGGACGGAAAGGAAGATGTGAAAATGGGACAGTGCGAATTGTGCGGCCGGCAGGAGGGCGTGCGGGAAGCCGCAGTCTATCTGAACGGTGAAAAAAAGACCGTGCCGGTGTGTGGCCGCTGCGTCTATGAGGCCATGCGCAAAAACCGCTATGGTCTCGGTTTCGGTTTGGGCCTGCAGCTGTGCTGGTTTGTGGTGGCCGGTCAGGGGCTGCTCAGCGTGGCGGGCATTTTTGCCGCTGCGATGGCGCTCTATGGCCTTGTGCGCCTTGTGCTTGTACTGGCGGCGCATCTGACTTTGCGGATGAACGGGCAGACCGCCGTGCCGGAATGGGTCTGGAAGTACGCTATGGCCCAGGCCGTCACCGAGGACGCTCTGCGCGACTTGTATGCCGAGAAAACATGCAATGTGAAGGCGCAGACTCCGCGGGAGTATGAGCGCACGCACGCCGCAAAATGAAAGACCTGTCCGGCAAAGGCGGACAAAGTGTAAAATCGCTTTTTACAAAACGCCAAAAAATGAGCGGAATATTTATAATAAACTCTGAAAATGGTGTTACAGGGTTGACGAAGGTCATAGCACGTTATATTCTATATATAACGTTATAATACAACCTAAAACGTTGTATTATGGCCCTGCGGGGCGAATCTTTAAGGCGGGTTTCGTATGCAGAAAAAGAAGAAATTCGAACTGCCTCATGTCTATACGATCGCGTTCTTGCTGATCATCCTGTTCGCGGTTTTGACATGGATCGTTCCGTCGGGCCAGTTCGAACGCACCGAGATGGAAACGGCCGCCGGCACCCGTGAGGTCGCGGTGGCGGGCACCTATCAGGAGGTGCCCAAGGTGGACGAGGAAGGCAACGACCTGCGGCAGGGCTTGGCCGAGATCCTGATGGCGCCCACCCGCGGCATTCAGCAGGCCAGCGATGTTGTGGCCTTCGTTCTGCTGATCGGCGGTTCCTTCGCCATCCTCACCAAGACCAACGCCATCAACGCTGGCATGAGCCGCGTCATTAAGAAGCTCAAGGGCAAAGACATCCTGCTCATTCCCGTGGTGATGATCCTGTTCAGCATCGGCGGCACCACCTTCGGCATGTCGGAAGAGGCGCTTCCGTTCTATGCCATCTTCATGCCCATCATCATGAGCCTCGGCTACGACTCCATGACCGCCTTCATGGTGTGCTTCCTGGGGCCCCAGATGGGCTACATCGGTTCCACCGTGAACCCCTTCAACGTGCTGATCGCCCAGGGCGTTGCGGGCATTCAGGGGAACCCTCAGCTGTGGTTCCGTTTTATCCAGTATGCGGTGTTCACCGTCATCGGCATCATCTGGGTCATGATGTATGCCCGCAAGGTAAAAAAGAATCCCACCTGCTCCATCACCTACAAGGACGATTTTGCCAAGCGTGAAGAGTTCGCCGTGGAGGGCGTCAATGCGGATATGCCCTTCACCCTGCGCCAGAAGCTTGTGCTTATCGTATTCGCCGTGGGCATGGGCGTCATCGTTTGGGGCCTTGTGACCAAGGGCTGGTACATGGACGAGATCAGCATGGTCTTCCTGGCCATCGGTCTTCTGTCCGGCATCGTGGGCGGCCTTGGCGAGAAGGAAATGGCCGAGGAGTTCGTGAAAGGCATGGCGGATTTCGTTTACGCCGCCGTGATCATCGGTATCGCCCGCGGCATCCTGGTGGTTGCCGAAGGCGGCATGATCATCGACACCATCCTGAACGGCCTGGCCAACCTGCTGGCCGGCGTGCCTGCCGCAGTGTTTACCACCATGATGTACTTCGCTCAGGCTTTCCTGAGCATTCTGGTGCCTTCCTCCTCCGGTCTGGCCGCGCTGACCATGCCCGTCATGGCTCCGCTGACCGACCTGATGGGCGTCAACCCCGAGGCCTCCGTTACCGCGCTATGCATCGCCAACCAGACAATGAACACCATCAGCCCCACCGCCGGCATGACCGTGGCCGGTCTGGCGGTGTGCAAGATCAGCTTCCCCCAATGGTGGAAGACCTGCTGGAAATTCATGATCGTAGTCGTGGCCGTGGGCGTCGTGTTCACTGCCATCTCCGGCATGATGCCTGCGTGACCGATCAGCATCATGCCTCTGTGCAACATATGATTTATGAAAGCGCCCCCCGGCATTGCCGGGGGGCGCTTTCGCTACCGGGGAGAACCGCAGACACACGACGTTTTAAACGGAAAAATCAAATTAT
>CALXHO010000059.1 GCA_944388125.1 uncultured Gemmiger sp.
GATGGTTTTGACCTGTCTGAAATGCCCGTGGATACAGTGTTTTCAAGGGATAATCAGATTTTGGCTTGATTTTTATAGGAAAAACCGGTGTAGTTTTCTCCCACTTCAATGACACGATAGACATCCAGCTCCGGCTGAAACTCCATCTCATGCTGACGGATTGCATCGACAAAAGCACTCCATGCCCGGTCCGCCTCGCCGTCCTGACCACTGAGCTTACAGCGGATGGCCTGTGCAAACAGCGCCACATATTCCCGGTGTGCTCTCAGGATTTCATGAGAGCGCAACTGGCAGTGTTGTCCGGTCTGCACCGGGCGCAGTGCCTCCTCCGCAACATCGGGGAAAATCCGCAAAAATGCATCCAGTTTTTCCAGTGCCTGTGCCCTGTCCACATCCTTTTTCCCGTTCCAGAAGTCCATGTCAAAGGCTGCCGACACTGCTTCCAGATACCGGCGGCATGCTTTCCAGTTGTCCCCGAAACAGTGGGCGTAATAATCCTCACAGATGGTTTCGGCATCCAGGTCCTTGTTCCAGAGCAGCAGGCCACCTATGTAGTTGGGAAGTGACGTGGGAAAACTGATCCGCTGTTCCTGACACAGAATCATGCCGTTCAGATCGAGATTCTTCAGATATTTGACATCCTCGGCCAGCACAGAAGAAATCTTGGCATAGCCGGGGTCCCCGTAATGGGCACGCCCCAGATGATAATCATAGTCAAAGGAATCTCCCGGGAATTTCTGTTTCCACTGCTGCAGGAAGGCCACATTTTCCTCCAGCCGCTCCGGCAGGGTGATCCGGTTGCGCCGGTACGGCGGGATTTCCGGGATCGTCCCCATCTGACGGCAGCTCTTTTCAAAAGAACGGCTGATGGGCGCAAACATCAGCACAAAACGGTCGGGATTGGTCAGGCATTCCTTTTCCGGCGGCCACAAAAGTTCCTGATAGGCCAGAACCACGATCCGCGTGGGCAGGCCCCGTTCGGTCAGTTGCCGGTCAATCCGGTTGAGTATCCGAACGTACCAGTCCGTGGGTGTGAGGGTCCGGCATTGCTCGCACTCGCACTGATTGTTATAGGTGTCCGCCAGCCAGACATGAAGGTAATCCACATGAGGGTGGCAGGCAGCATAGTCCACCACCGCCTGTGCAAACCGTTCCTGTACCTGTGGCGACGAATAACAAAGGTTTGTATTGGTGGGAATTCCGCCAAACAACCCCCGCTTTCCGTCAACCTGTGCCAGCATCCAGTCGATCGTGCTGTCCCCTTCACTTTTCTCCCAGCCGCTGTCCTGCAGCCCCATGCATTTGGTCGTCCAGCCGTGTCCCATGGCATGGAGAAGAAGCCCCCGCTTTTTGATCTCCTTTATGATCTCCGCGGTCATTGCCCCGGTCTCGGCCGGGCTTTTGGATTCATCGGGAAGCGACGGGTTATTGACATGGCCATACCACCGGTTCAGAAAGACGGTGGCGTCCTCAAATTGCAGGAAATAGGAATTGCAGCCGATCTTGGGCAGCCAGTCCACCATGTCCAGAATATTTTTCTCCGAACAGGCCCCCTCAATGCAAACGCCGCGGTGGCGGTAGGATGCCGTCTCCCGGATATGGAGTTCCACCCTTTGCGGCAGAATCTTTTCCGGTACAAACACGCCCTCCGCACCGGGGCGCACCCAGCGAAACCCCAGCTCATACAAAAAGCGATACACCGCAATCAGAGTGCTGCGGGGGTTGGTGCCTGCGATCACAGCTCCTTCTTTTCCGGCGTCGATATAGATTCCATCGTCCAGTTCCCGGTTTTCTGCCGAAAATGGGACCTCCGGCACCAGATCTCCGGCCAGGCCGATCCTGCACCGATATTCCGGGGCGCCGTTCCCCTGCTGTATGGTGCTGACGGAAACATCGGCGTTTCCCATTTTCAGATGGCGAAGGAGTTCCTCTGCTGCGAACTGCACAACGGGATCTTTCCCGTGAGGGATCACATTGCATTGTGTCATCCTGCCGCACCTCCTTGTAATTGGTTGATATTTTTTCGCGAAAGCCTGCGCCGCTTTTTCATGAGAATGCCAAGGGCTGCTGTTGTACAGAATTTCTCCATGCAACAGCAGCCCTTGACCAAAAGATGAAACGGCTACAAAAATTGTGTACTAAAACGGATGCGATTGGGTTTTACTGCATGAGGAAGGCCACATTCTCCTCGGCCTGGGTCAGTGCTGTATCCAGATCCATCGAACCGGTGCGGTATTCCGTCAGAGCGGTCTTGATGGCGTCGGCGGCCTCTGCAGTGTAGATGCCGTAGTTGACTCTGGGAACCGTGTCGGAGTATTCCAGAATCTGCTCAAAGACAGCCTGGCCGCCGTAGAAGTCCTGACCTGCCTTGTAGTTGGGCTGGTCCTTTGCAGGCATGTAAGTAGCAACTGCCGCGATTTCGTCGAGCAGGTCATTGTACAGCTCTGCGCTGCCGGCGAAGGTTTTGTTCAGGTAATCGATGGCCAGATCCTTGTTGTCGCTGTTCAGCACAACCCAGCTGGAGCCGCCGGTGTTGCCGGCATTGGTAGCGCCCTCGATGTCGGAGAAGCGAGGCATATTGGTGATGCCCCAGTTGCCCGAATTGGCTTCGTCCTTCTGGAGGGTGTTCATGATCCAGCAGGCGTTGATGGTGCCGACGCAGCTGGAATCGTAGAGGGAGCTGTAGTAGGACTCCATATCGTTACGGATCTGAAGGATGCCGGTATCGACGAGCTCCTTGTAGACAGTGAAAACTTCGCGCATACCCTCATTGTTCACAAAGTTGACCTGGTCATTCTCGTCAAAATACCAGTTGCCGCTGCTCTGGAGCATGCAGTTGATCAGCTGGAAGTTGTCCGCCGTGACGAGCATGGGGATGCCGGTCTTCTCAACAACGGGCTTTGCCACGTCGATGAACTCTTCCCAGGTCAGGTCAGTCAGGTCATCCAGGGTGAGACCCGCCTGAGCCAGCAGGTCGGTTCTGTAAGCGGCAATGGAGGTGGCGTTGTCAAACGGAACAGCATAGATCTTGCCGTCGACCGTGCCTGCTTCCACCTTGTACTGTGCAAACTGGGAGAAATCAATGCCGGAATCGGTCAGGTCGGCAAAGAGATCGGGGTACAGGGTGACGAACTTCTTGATGTTGGTATCCGACATCAGCATGATGTCAGGCAGGGAATCGTTCTGGCCGCCGGCCACAGAAGCAGTCAGACGGGTGACGATATCATCAAAACTGATATTGGTGATTTCCAGCTGGAAATCAGGGTTGGTTTCCTGATAGTACTCCGCTGCCTTTTCTGCAGCCGGAATGTTGAAGGTTTCGTCCCAGCACCAGAGGCTCACGGTGTTGGAGCCGGTCCCGGTGGAGCTGTCGCCGCCGTTTGCGGTCTCACCGGTGGTGCTGCCGGAGCTGGTGTTTCCGCCGCCGCAGGCAGTCAGGCAGCTTGCTGCGAAAGCACTTGCAAGCAAAATACTAAAAACTTTTCCTTTCATGTCTCTGCTCAATCCTTTCATTGGGTCGTGTTTTATGTTGTAGCCGTTACGGATAAACCATTGTTGGAAGGGTGAAAATCAGCTCTTGACGGAGCCGGCGATACCTGCCGTAAAGCTCTTCTGCAGCAGGAAGAACATCAGAGCCAGAGGGATGGTGGAGATGGTGGCCAGAAGCATCATCATGCCGTAGTCAACGGTGTAACCCGCAGTCATACCGGCCAGAACCACCGGCAGGGTCTTGCTGTCGGGGCTCTGCATGACAACCAGCGCCCACAGGTATTCGTTCCAGATGTTCATGAAGGAGACGATGACCGCCGTGGCAAAAACCGGGCGCATGATCGGGAAGAACAGCCGGACGAAGATTCCCAGCTCGCTCAGACCATCCAGACGACCCGCTTCCACGATTTCATAGGGGAAGGAACGGGTGTTCTGACGGAACAGCATGATCAGGAACGCGGTGGAAACAAAGGGCAGGACGTAGCCGGCGACACTGTTGAGCAGTCCCATCTTGGCAAACAGCAGGTACATGGGGATCAGGGTTGCTGCCTGCGGGATCATGATGGACAGCATCAGGAAGGACATGGTGAAGTCCTTTACCTTGTCGTGATAAATCTCAAACGCATAGCCGGCGAGGGAGGTAACTGCCACCGCGAAAAGCGTACCCACGATGGCGACCGCCAGAGAGTTGCGCAGACCGACCAGGAACTCCGTGGTGGTGACCAGGGTATTGAGGTTTTCGAGCAGTGCGGTGCCGGGCAACAGTCTGGCTTTCAGCACATCGACGCTGGTGTTGGTGCTCGAAACAACCATGTAGTACAAAGGAAATACGGAAATCACAGACACGATAATCAGAAACACGTGCGAAGGGATGTCGTTTCCGCTGCGACTTCTGGAAAAGCTGCCGTGTTTATTCATCGTTTATCCCCCACTTTCATCTGAATCAGGGCCAGCACTGCCACTATGATAAACACAATGTAAGAGATGGCCGCCGCGTATCCGTACTGCGGCAAATATTCAAAGGACAACTTGAAGATGTAGTTCGACAGCGTGATGGTTGCGTTGCCCGGGCCATATGCCGTGATGGCCTTGGTCTCGGTGAAGAGCTGCAAGGTACCGTTGATGGAGTTGATGACCGTCAGCAGAATAATGGGGCTCAGCATCGGGATGGTGATGTCGGTCAGCTGCTTCCACTTGGAGGCACCATCGAGCTCGGCTGCTTCGTAGATGGACTTGTCGATGCTCTGCAGGCCGGAAAGATAGAAGATGGTGTTGTAACCGGTCCATCTCCAGGTCATGGCCAGCAGAATGACCAGACGTGCCAGCCAGGGATCGGCAAGCCACTGAATCTCAGTGTCGATCAGGCCCCAGCTCATCAAAAGCTGGTTGATCAGACCGGTAGTCGAGAACATGGAGCGGAACACCATGGAGTACGAAACACCGGCCGTTACGCAAGGGATAAAGACCAGCGTTCTGTACAGGCCTTTGAATTTCAAGTTTTCACGGTTCAGCAGGCTTGCCAGAACCAGTGCCAGCATCAGCATCAGAGGAATCTGCACCAGGAAAATCACTGTGTTGAACAGCGACGTGGTAAACAGAGAGTCCTTTGCCAGACGTGCATAGTTCTGAAGACCCACAAAGGTTTGATTGTTCATAGTCCCGGAGGTCAGCGACAGCAAAAATGCACTGACCATCGGGTAGAAGCGAACCAGCAGTATAATGGCTGCGCCGGGGAGTATAAACAGCCAGCCCAACAGCCGCCGCTTCTTTTCCTGTCCCATCTTTTTCAGCATGACAACCGTCCCTTTCTTACAGAAATAACCACTCCGAAATCCCATTCCAATTCGTCAAAAGCATACTTCCGATTCAAAACGGGGCCGCAACTGTTCGAGCCAATCCCGTTTTGGTTGTAGTCCAAGCACACAATCACGCAATCCTCCGGGTGCAGGTCGAAGTTGTGTCCCACCTGCGTCAGCTGTTCCTGCGAGTAAACAGAAACCTGTGTGGAGGCCGCCTTCGCAAAGTCGAAGACCACTTCGTTTTCCCCGTTGGACAGCTCCAGCTGCCGGACACCGCAGTGGCTTCCGTGTTCCTGCGGCATGATGTAGTCCACATACTCATCAGCTGCTTTTCCTGCATGGAACTCTTCCAGACCGGCTCTTCTCTTGTCCGGATAGCTTTCCAGAGGACCGATGCCCCAGTATTTCAGGTTCTCCCTGTCTTTCGTGAAGAAGAACCGGATGCCGAATCTCGGCAGATCGGGGAAGTCCTCATTCTTATGCACGGACACCGACATTTTCACGGTTCCATTGGCATCAATTTTCCATGTAGTTTTCAGACTGAGAAGCTTTTGGTATCCCGGGGTGGAAATGCTTTCGGCAACTGTGATAACCGCCGCGTGATCCTGAATGCTGCAGTCTGCGTGGTACACCTTCGTCTGTGCCAGATGGTAACCGGCCTGCTGCCATTCCTGTTTCACATACATGTCGTTATCTGTGGGCGCTCTCCAAATGTTCCAGCCACCGGCCTTTTGAAGCATTTCCTTCTCCTCAAACCGCATGGACGTGAACTGTCCGGCGGATTTGGAAAAGGTATACTTGAAACACGGATCGCTGCCGAAAACAGTGATGGTCTCGTCAGACTCCTCAACCTGCACCCCGTCACGGGCGCACAGGTCACACGGCTGCAGAAATGCGTAATCACGCTGTATGAACAGCTGTTCGAATCCCGCTACATCACCAGCGTCGGACCAATCGGACGTATCCTTTCTCCGATAAAGCAGCCTCACCTCTTTCAAAGATTTTTTCTCACCGAAGTGAGTATCAATCCCGATGCACTCCGTCTGATGCGGTGCGATGCAAAGGGAATCCAATACTTCTTCCCGGATCAGGGCATTGTTTTCCCGGATCTGGCAGCAGACCTCGATGACCGTACCAATGGTAGAAAAGTCCATGCAGTTGGTGAGTTCCACCACAGCCCGTCCATCTTGAACCTGTGCCAGTCTGGCTCTGACCGGACGCAGCACGTTCTTATACTCCAGAAGTCCCGGTTTTACTTTCCGGTCCGGCGTGACAAGGCCGTCAACGCAGAAGTTGCCGTCATGCTGACGCTCCCCGAAGTCGCCTCCGTACAGGAACATGGGCTTTCCGTTTTTCTCTCCGGAGTAGACACTGTGATCGCACCATTCCCAGGCAAAGCCGCCGGCAATGGTGTCGTACCGGTAGAAGACCTGCCAGTAATCCTCAATGTCTCCGGGGCCGTTGCCCATGCTGTGCATATATTCACAGCATACAAAAGGCTTGTTCAGCAACTGATGCTGTGCGTAATGCTCACACACCTCGGGGCTGGGATACATCCGGCTGTACACATCAATGTTGCTGTGATCCATCTCTCTGCCGGGAATCTGATAGATCATGCCCTCATAGTGAACGGGGGTGTGCGGGTCAAACTCTTTCAGCCACTTGGCCGCCTTTTCCAGATTGCTTCCGAATCCGGATTCATTGCCCAGCGACCACATGACGCGGCAGGTGACGTTCTGTTCCCGGATGACGCTGCGCTGAATGCGATCCATAACCGCCTTTTCAAACATGGGATCGTTCATCATTCTGCCGTACAGCGGATGATTGAAGAACAGCTGGTCCAGTTTTTCCCGCGGGCTTTCGATCTGGAAGTGCTCCCTGGTATACAGGAACACATTTCCGTGTGCCTCCAGATCGGCTTCGCAGATGACATAGAAGCCGTACTTATCGTACAGATCGTAGGCCCAGGGTGCGTTGGGATAGTGGCTGGTGCGGATGGCATTGATGTTGTGTGCCTTCATCATGCGCAGGTCGGTGATCAGCTGTTCCCGGCTGATGGTGTAGCCGGTACGGGGATCGCTGTCATGACGGTTGACACCCTTCAGTTTGATGGGGGTGTGGTTTACCATCAGTACTGCATTTTCAATGGAGACCTCACGGACACCGAAATATTTGACGATCTTTTCTCCCGCGTATTCGATCTCCAGCCGGTAAAGATACGGCTTTTCCGCGTTCCACAGCACAGGAGCCTTCAGATCGATTACCGTTTCTGCGGCAGCGTGGGGCAGCTCCGTCACCAGATTGCCGGCTGCATCCAGAACGCGCAGGCAGGTCTCCCCTTCTGCACAGCCCTCATAGTTCAAGGTTACCTGAAGCTGTGCATCCTGACCATCGACCCTGGTGTTGATCCGGAAGTCCCGGATATGGCTTTGCGGTCTGGTCAGCAGATAGACATCACGGAAAATGCCGGACATCCGCAACTTGTCCTGGTCCTCCAGATAGGTGCCGTCGCACCATTTCAGGACAATGACTCTGGCCTGGTTGCTGCCGGGCCGGATGTACTTGGTGATCTCAAACTCGGAGGAGCAGTGGGACACCTGAGAATATCCGACGAACTCACCGTTGATCCAGAGATAGAAGCAGGAATCCACGCCGTCAAAGTTGAGGTACACCCTCTGCTTTGCCTGGTCCTCCGATACCGGGAACTCGGTTTCATAGACGCCGGTGGGATTCTGGTTCGGAACAAAGGGCGGATCAATGGGAATCGGGTAGCGGATATTGGTGTACTGGTTTGCGTCAAACCCCTGCGTCTGCCAGCATCCCGGAACCGCAATGGTGTTCCATTTCTGTTCCGATGCAGGCAGAGCGGCAAATTCCAGCGCCCGGTCAAAACTGTCGCACAGGCGGAAATTCCACTGGCCGTTCATCAGCTGTACGGATGTGGATTTTTCCCATTTGTACGGCGAAAATTCTTCCTTCAGGCTGCACGGCACAAACCAGCCGCGCGGCGGCTCAGTGCCAATGTGCAGGGACTCCAAGTCCTCATGATATCTTTTCACTTCGCATTCTCCTCATTCTGATGTTGTCTGTGCACGACCGGCGCATCCGCTTGTTGCGGTATGCATACGGTACACGGAACTTCGTGTTTTCGTCTCCATACTTTTCAGTCACAAGCCAACGGATCCATCTCCGGGTCGCGCAGTCCGGTTCTCAGTCGAAAGCGAATAACCTAAATCTAACGAGCTCTAATTTCTATACCCATATTGTATACGACCTTTTGAAATAAATCAATAAATATTTTAAAATAAAAAATAAATTTATGTACCGAAGTCCACAGATTTTTGATTTTTTTATCAAAAGTTATGTTGAAAGTCCTAAAGATAGGTCTGTATAATCCTCTTTTTGTCCTGTTTAAAGTACCCTCAAGACAAATGTGCCAATTTTACTCCTGCAAATTTGGGCAAGGCCCCATTTTTTCCATCCGGGCATTCTGAGGACAAAAATTCGAGGAAGCAGCTTCGAATTGCATGAATTCTGGAAGGCTCGGCCAAGCGGGAGGGCGCATCCGCGCTCTCTCCCCTTTCTGCCGGACAGACAAACCCGCCCTCTGTGGGGGAATTTTCCACAGAGGGCGGTTTGTTTTGGAGTTTATGTTTTACACAGGGAGAGCCATCTTCGTCACTTTTGGCATTTGCGGAGGTGCATTTTCCCCGCCAGCCATCTGCCCGCAGCTTTGTACAGCGCATCCGTCCCGGTGCAGAGCAAAGGCACTGCCGCCAGAACAACCACGGCATAGGCAAGGCGCATCCAGAGGCCGTCCGTTGGCCAGGAAGCGGGCAGCCGCATCCACAGGGCATCCACCACCCACAGCCAGAAGATGTGCCAGCAGAACACCCCCATGCTGTGGCGGCCCGCGCAGCAGAGGATCTTGCCCACCCAGGGGATGCGCACAACCACGGTGCACAGGGCAATGCAGAGGACGCTTCCCGCCGTGCCCGCCGCAAAAAAAGCTGCAGGCCCGCGCAAATCGGCAAATCGGCCGTAGACACGCAAATTCAAATCGTAGGTATCATGCAGGGCAAAGTAGGCGGCCAGACAGGCAGCCAGCAGCGCCGGGTGCCAGCCCCGGAAAGGTTTCCGGGCGAAATCCCGCCGGGCCAGCCAGGAGCCAGCCAGCATATAGGCCGCCCCCAGCGGCGCAGTGTCAACGCACCAGGGCAGCAGAACAGGCGCAGCGCGCAAGAGCTGTGCCGCGGCCAGCAATCCCGCCAGCACGGCAATTCTGACAGCCGGACGATCCGGCAGTCGGCGCAGGGCGAAAAAGAGGGCCGATGCGGTGCACAGCAAGGTCAAAAACCAAAGCTGTCCCGACCAGCAGCAGTTGACGAGCAGCGGCGAGGCTGTATCGTAGAAACGGCCGTACAGAATGCTGGCCACTGCCCGGCCGGTCAGGTCGGTCTGCTCCCCGCGGAGGGGATACATCACAAACCAGACGGCAAACAGCGTGCCGCAGACGCCGAGATATTTTCCCGCCATCCGTCCAATGCGGGTCACCTCATGGCCCGGGGAGGCCAGATACCCCGACAGCACAAAAAACAGCGGGACGTAAAATTCATAGATCCAGGAAGCGACGGGCTCCTGCAGCAGCAGGGCATGGGATGCCACCACCGCCAGAATGGCAAAACCCCGGGCGGCATCCAGTGCAGCAATGCGTCCGGCAGAAGCCGGACTGCAGGAGAGTGATTGATCATTCATGAAAAGAAAATCCTTTGCGGGTGTTTTTCTCCATTATATACCGCCACCTTCATGCGGCGCAAGGCAGGGCAATCCGTGGGGCAATGTCAGCCCAGCATCCGCAGGGCCTTGGGATAGTGATTCTTAATGCGGCCACCGCTGACTTTTCCACAGCCCAGCGGAAAGCCATCCACGCAGACGGCACACCACCCGTTTTGGGCGGTGGCGGCGTCGATCTCCTCCCCCCGCAGCCAGGCCAGTGTCCGCGGGTCGGACAGGGTGAGGTTTTCCCGGTTGGTGCACTGTGCGCCCATAGCCATGAACAGCGCATGGGAAGGGACAAAACGGCCTTTTTGCACCCGGCCTGCCATCAGTCCCGCCCACAGCACATGCAGACGGCCCAGATTCGGCATGTCGTCCGGGGGCAGAACCACCAGCTCGCCGGGGATCTCCACTGTGCGCCCGGCCAGATGGGGAAAATATTCCGCCGCAAAGCTGCGCCATGCTTCGGCGGAGGCTGCGGCCCCTCCCCTGCTCTTGTTTTCCCGGGCTTTGCCCTTTTTGGCTGGGCGTCCGGCACGGGGAAGTTCCGCCTGCGGGGCATCGGGGCGTTTCTGCAGCCGGGCGATGAAGTGACCCTCGCCGCCATCCGCGGGCCAGATGCGGCGGCAGAACTCCGCCGAAAATCCCGGCGTCTCCGGGGCGCGGTTCGCCTCCCCAGGACGGCCGAAGCCCACTCCCGACAAGTCCTGCTGGACAAACTCAGGGTGCCGGGTCAGGAAGGCCGCCACCTGAGCCTCGTCCTCCTCCGGGGAGAAGGTGCAGGTGGAAAAGACCAGCACGCCCCCCGGCGCCAGCAGCTCCGCCGCCGCGTCGAGGATGCCCGATGCCAGGGCCGCGCACTGACGCACCAGTGCCTCACTGTGCTGGGCCAGGGCGGCAGGTTCCTTGCGGAACATGCCCTCCCCCGAGCAGGGGGCGTCCACCAGCACCCGGTCAAAATAGCCCGGCAAAGTTTCGGCCAGGCGGGCCGGGGTCTCATTGGTGACGATGGCATTGTCCACGCCCATCCGTTCCAGATTCTGCCGCAGGATCTCCGCCCGGGCAGCCACATACTCGTTGGCCAGCAGCAGGCCTTTTCCCTGCAGGGCTGCAGCCAGCTGACTGCTCTTGCCGCCGGGGGCGGCGCAGAGGTCGCAGACTTTCATGCCCGGTTCCACTCCCAGCAGCGGCGCCGCGGAGGCAGCACTGGGTTCCTGGGCATAGAACACCCCAGCATGATGCCAGGGATGGCGCCCCGGGCGAAACTCTGCCGGCGCCAGAAAGGCCTGTTTGCAGAAAGGCGACGGCTGCAGGGCAATGCCCGCCCCCGCCGCAAAGGCCTCCGGGGCACAGCGCAGGCCGTTGACCGTGACGCCCCGGGCGGCCGTCTCGGTGAGGGGGCGGTAGAGTTCGTCGTAGCGCGACCCCAGCAGGGCGCGTTCCCGCGTCTCAAAATATTCGGGCATAGAGCAGCGTCTCCTTTCCTTGGGAGAGGTAAGATTGTATATTCGGCACAGAGGGCGGGCAAACTATCGTCGTGACCACCCAAGCCGGATTTTGACAGGGCAGGGGCTCGGGCAGCCGCGTACGGCCGCCGGAAGAGAATCTGTGCGGCCGGAATGCGGCAAACGCTGGCCACTGAAAACGACCTTTTGAGGGAAGGAGGGTCCCACCATGGCCAAGAATGAGAAAACCGAGCAGAAAACCACCAACCGCACCGTCAACACCACCAGCAACAAGGCATCTGAGCGCATGAAGTCTGCCAACAAGACCGGCAGCAACGCTGCGGAGAACTCTGTCTCCGACAAGACGACCAATCGCGCCACCAACTGCGGCGGCAAGTGCAAGAAGTAATTTCTGACTGTCCTTGCCAAAACCGAAGGCAGCGGCAGAGCGGACAACGCCCCCGGTCACGGACGGGCGGCCCCTCTGCCGCTGCCTTTGTTTTTGTATCGTTGCTTCGGTTCAGGCCTCGGCCTCAGGATCAAAGCCCTCCCACAGCAGGTCGAACAGCTCCACAATGCGGTCGTTGCGGCCCTTGAGGTAGAGATACCCCAACAGGCACTCAAACCCGGTGGAGGCGCGGTACTCCTGGGGCGTGGCGTGTTTGGCCACTGTGGCTTTACTGGCATTTTTACCCCGGCGCAGCACGTTGGCTTCCTCCTCCGTCAGGACCGGTTCCAGAATGGAAAGTTCCCTGCTCTGGGCCCGGGCCGAGACATACCGCGTGGCGACGGAGTGCAGGCGGCCCGGCAGCAGGCGGGTGGTCTCCACCAGGCGCTGCCGGACCAGAAGTTCCAGCACCGCGTCCCCCACAAACGCCAGGGAAAGGGGGCTCTGCTCCCGGATGTCGATCTTGGGCACTGCTTCAAACAGCATATTCCCTGCCGCCTTTCTCAGTAGACATAGTCGAACTCGTACTCGCCGATCTTGATGGTGTCGTTCTCCTCAACACCCAGGCGGACCAGTTCGTCCAGAATGCCGGAATCGCCCAGCTGGGTCTGGAAATACTGCAGGCTCTCGTAGTCCTCCACGTTGGTGCCGGCCA
>CALXHO010000060.1 GCA_944388125.1 uncultured Gemmiger sp.
AGGGCGAGCGTGAGTTTGCCCGCGACAACAAGAGCCTGGGAACCTTCCATCTGGACGGCATCGCTCCGGCTCCCCGCGGCGTGCCTCAGATCGAAGTCACCTTCGATATTGATGCCAACGGCATCGTCCATGTCAGCGCCAAGGATCTGGGCACCGGCAAGGAGCAGAGCATTACCATCACCGCTTCCACCAACATGAGCAAGGACGACATCGACAAGGCCGTCAAGGACGCCGAGCAGTACGCTGCCGAGGACAAGAAGCGCCGTGAGGAAGTGGATGTCCGCAACAACGCCGACCAGATGGTCTTCCAGACCGAGAAGGCCATGGGCGAGTTCGGTGACAAGATCTCCGCTTCCGAGAAGAGCGACATCGAGACCAAGATCAGCGCCCTGAAGGAAGCTTTGAAGTCCGGCACCACCGACGACATCAAGGCAAAGCAGGAGGAGCTGCAGAAGGCATTCTACGCCATCAGCGAGAAGGTCTACCAGCAGGCTGCCCAGGCCCAGCAGGGCCAGCAGGGCGCCAACCCCAACCCCAACGCGGGTGCACAGGGCGGCACGACCCAGAACGATGACGGCGCCGTTGACGCCGACTTCCACGAGGTCTAAAATAATACGGTAACGGGGAAAGGGTCAGCGAGTGATCGGAAAGATCACCGGGGCTGACACCTCCCCGTCGGATAAAACCCACTGGCCGTCGCCGGCAACTTTGCCCGGCGGCGGCCCTTGTGGGGTTGACAGCCAGTCACTGGGCCTGCTTGGACAGGCGCGAACCAGCGCCGGTGGGAACAGCGAATGGAAAGGTGTGATAATATGGCAGACAAGAGAGATTACTACGAGGTTTTGGGCGTCGGCAAAAACGCCACCGAGAGCGAGATCAAAAGTGCCTACCGCAAACTTGCCAAAAAGTACCACCCTGACCTGAACCCCGGCGACAAGGAAGCCGAGGAAAAGTTCAAGGAAGTCAATGAGGCACACGATATTCTGTCCGATCCGGAAAAGCGCAAGCGGTATGACCAGTTCGGCTTTGCGGGCGTGGATCCCAACTACGCGGCAAACCAGGGACAGGGCGCAGGCGGCTTTGGCGGCGGCTTCGGCGGCGTGGACCTCGGCGATATTTTCGGTGATATTTTCGGCGGCAGCTTCGGCGGCGGCTTCGGCGGCTTCGGCGGCGGCCGTTCCAACCCCAATGCCCCCCGCAAGGGCCATGACATCCAGGCCAGCGTCATCCTCACCTTTGAGGAGGCCGCCCACGGATGCAGCAAGACCATCAACATCACCCGCCAGGAGACCTGCCACGATTGCGGCGGCTCCGGCGCGGAGCGTGGCACCAGCCCCGAGACCTGCCCCCACTGCGGCGGCCGGGGCTATGTGGTGACCCAGCAGCGCACCCCCTTCGGTGTGATGCAGAGCCAGCAGCCCTGCAGCTACTGCGGCGGCCGGGGCACCATCATCAAGAACCCCTGCCACACCTGCCGCGGCACCGGCAAGACCGGTTCCCGCAAGACTTTGGAGGTGCGCATCCCCGCCGGCATTGACGATGATCAGAACATCGCATTGCGCGGTCAGGGCGACGCCGGTACCAACGGCGGTCCTGCGGGCGATGTGATCGTGCACGTCACGGTCAAGCCCGACCCGGTGTTTGAGCGCGACGGCTTTGACGTGTGGGTACATGAACCCATCACCTTCAGCCAGGCGGTCCTGGGCGCCGAGATCACCGTCCCCACCGTGGACGGCAAGGTGGCCTACCGCATTCCGGAAGGCACCCAGAGCGGCACCAAGTTCCGCCTGCGTGGCAAGGGCATCCAGTACCTCAACGGCAAGGGCCGCGGCGATCAGTACGTCGTGGTGGACGTGGAGATCCCCAAAAAGCTGACCAAAGCCCAGCGCGATGCCCTCAAGAACTTTGAGGACTCTCTGCGCGAGGAAAACTACGAAAAGCGCAAGGGATTTTTTAAGAATCTGAAAGACCGCTTCATGTGACCTGTCACGGTGCGTTGGAACGCCGCGGTCCTGCGGTCGCGCGGCCACAAACTGCATAAACAAACCGGCCCGCATCCCGGCACAGTCAGTGCCTTGGGATGCGGGCCGGTTTTGCTTTTTGTCTGCAGGGGAGGGAAGGCTTACTTCCACAGCCCCTCGGGATAAGTCCCCGCGTCGGTCATGGCCTTGAGAGCGGCCATCAGGGCGGGCTTGTCCTCCCGGTAGGTGACGCCGTACCACTTGTCGGTGCTGGTCAGCACGCGGACCTCGGCGCGGCCGTCCGCCAGTGCCGCCGAGACCACACTGGGCAGGTAGTATTCGCACTTGAGGGGATTGACGGGCAGGTTCTGCCGCAGAAAATCGGCAAAGCCCTCCTGTGCCGCGGTGACAAAGCTGGGGGTGAAGCCCCACAGGTTCATGCTGACCAGCGAGTCGCCGGGCAGCTCCACCCAGGTCTGGCCGTCGTCCTCGGTGTAGGCAATGGTGCCGTCGTGGGGCTCAATGCGGGTGCGCTCGGTGACGGATACCAGATTGCCGGCGGCATCGGTCACACAGACGCCGCGGCTGACCGAACCGTTCTCGCTGACGGTGTTCTTGAGGTGGAAGCCCACCATGGCCCAGGCAAATTTGTCCCCGTCCGCATGGGTGGACAGATACTCGAAAATCAGGCGGAAGCAGGTGGGACCGTAGTAGTCGTCGGCATTGATGACGGCAAAGGGGGCGTCGATGCACTTTGCTGCCGACAGCACCGCGTGGGCGGTGCCCCAGGGCTTGACGCGGCCCTCCGGCACGGAAAAGCCCTCGGGCAGGATGTCCAGCTGCTGGAAGGCATAGCGCACCTCCAGCCCGGCCTGCTCCGCCCGGGCACCCACCGTGCGCTTGAAGTCCGCCTCGATCTCATGCTTGATGATAAAGACCACGGTGGAAAATCCCGCCCGCCGCGCATCGTACAGGCTGTAATCCAGAATGGCCTCCCCGCAGGGCCCGACCGGGTCGATCTGTTTGAGTCCGCCGTAGCGGCTGCCCATGCCCGCCGCCATCACTACCAGGATCGGTTTGTTGCTCATTGCCCAAAAACTCCTTTTCCGGCTGGGGCCGTTTG
Organism: uncultured Gemmiger sp.; assembly: GCA_944388125.1. Taxonomy (GTDB): domain Bacteria; phylum Bacillota; class Clostridia; order Oscillospirales; family Ruminococcaceae; genus Gemmiger. The sequence goes on from CALXHO010000060.1 coordinate 3,085, forward strand.
CCCGGCAGCAGCCATCGTTCTGCCTTTTATCATACACGCCCGCGCACCGGGATGCAAGCTGAGAATGATTTGCAGTTGCCGGGCTGGAACGGAACGGCCGTTTTGTATGTGGAATTTTTGGCGCAGCAATGTTATAATGCAGACAAATAAAAGCAGCACACCCGGCCCGCCGCCGTTCCGCAGAAAAAGTTAAAGAAATTTGACAATAAGGTGTAAAATGTGCCTTGCCTTATGATATAATGGGAGCAATGGCAGGACAGGAGGGAAACACCATGCGCAGCGAAACAAAAGGTCTTGTGCTGGCGGGCGGCGGCGCCAAAGGCAGCTACCAGGTCGGCGTCTACCGGGCACTGCGGGAGGTGGGCTGGCAGCCTGCGCTCATCACCGGCACCAGCGTGGGTGCCCTCAACGGTGCGCTCTTCGTCATGGACCACCTGGACGAGGCGGAACGGCTCTGGCGCACCCTGGATGTCCACGGCGTGCTGGAGGTCCCCCAGGGCAAAAGCCCGGAGGAACTGCGTGCCTTCCTGCTGGGGGTGCTGCGCAGCGGCGGCATGAACATCGACCCGCTGGGCAACACCATCGACGATTATCTGGACGAGGACCTGGTGCGGGCTTCGGCCATCCGGTACGGGCTGGTCATGACCGAGATGAACACCCTGCACTCCCACCAGTACGCGCTGGAGGAGATCCCCCGCGGCCGCCTCAAGGAGTATATGATGGCTTCCAGCGCCTGTTTCCCGGCGCTGCGACCCCAGGAGATCGACGGGGTCAAATACATTGACGGCGGCTGGAGCGACAACATGCCCATGGCCCTGGCCGCCCGGATGGGCGCCACCGAGCTCATCGCGGTGGACATTGACGGGGTGGGCATCAACCGTCCCAACAACACCGGCCTGCCCACCCGGATCATTCACAGCCACTGGGACCTGGGCCCGCTGTTTGAGTTTGACGGGGAGCGGGCGGCCCGCAACATCAAGCTGGGCTATCTGGACACGCTGCGGCTGTTCGGACGGGTGGGAGGCACCGCCTATGCCATCCTGCCGGCGGAGGATTCCTTCCCGGCGGATTTCGCCGCGGCCTACCGTGCGGCCCTGTCCGAGGCTGCCGGACGCGCTCCCACACTCTGGCTGACCGAGAGCATGGCCCGCCAGGTCAAGGGCTACCCGCCCACCTACGACAAGGACCCCACCGCCCCCACGGCCGCTGCGCTGGCTCCTCTGGAGATGGCGGCGGAACGGATGCAGCTGCCGCCCGACGAACCCATGACGGCCAAGCTGCTGGCACTGACCTTCCTGGGAAGCTTTGACCGGGACCCGGCCGACCGGTTTCCCATTCTGCTGGGCAAACAGGAGGGCAGTGTAGTGGGGGAGGCAGCCATGGCGGCCGCCGCACCCGAAGAATTTGTGACCGCGTTGGTTTCGCACACCCTGACCGGGATGGGCACCGGCGTGTTCTGGTAAAAAAGCCGTGCGACGGGAAGTCTTATCGCATTCCGTCCGGCAGTACGGCAGGAGAGGGGGATGTCTATGCCTGCTTACAAGGGTATCAAAGTATCGCCCGGTGTGGCAGTGGGGCCGGTGGTCCGGCTGAACCGGGGAATAGTGGGCCTGCACCGCATTGTCAGCGACCCGTTCCGGGAGCGTGCGCTGTACGAGGCGGCCATTGTCCTGGCCAAGGATGAGCTGACCCTCCTGCAGCAGCGCGCCCAGGGGGCCGATGCCGATATTCTGATGTTCCAGATCGCCTTGCTGGAGGATGAGTCCTTCACCAACGAGATCGGCGACTACATAGCGGCAGGGGCGGGCAGCGCCGCTGCGGTGGAGCGGGCCGAGCAGATTTTTGCCGCGCGGCTGAACAACGTGGACAACGATTATATCCGCCAGCGCAGCGTGGATGTGCGGGATGCCTGCCGCCGGGTGGTGGATATCCTGGACGGCCGTCCCCGCCAGAAACTGCACCTGACAAAGCCGTCCATCCTGGTGGCAAAGCTCTTTTTCCCCAGCGACATCTTTGCCCTGGACCGGTCCATGATCCTGGGCCTTGCCGCCGACAATGACAGCGAGACCAGCCACGCGGCGATCATGGCGCGCACCATGGGCATCCCGGCGGTGTTCGGGCTGGGCAAGGGCATTGCCGCCCTGGCCGACGGCCACGAGGCGCTGATCGACGGCCAGGCGGGCACCGTGACCATCGACCCGACCCCCGATGACATCGCCCAGGCCAACCACCATCTGGCCCTGCTCCAGCGCAAAAACCGCAAGCGCCACGCCCTGGCGGGCAAACCCTGCATCACCCTGGACGGCACGGCGGTCACATTGTACGCCAGCGCCTCCTCCCCGGAGGATATCGAGAACTCCATGCATGCCGGCGCCGACGGTATCGGTATCGTGCGCACCGAGCAGCTGCTGCTGGACCACCTGGGGGAGGAAAAGCAGTACTATCATTACATCAACTGCCTGGGAGCGGCGGGCGGCCGCCCGGTCACGGTGCGAACCGGGGACGTGGGTGCCGACGACGCCGCCCCCTGGGTGGAGGATGTCCGCCGCGCCGCCGAAAACCGCCGCCGACTTTCCACCCAGATCACCGCGCTGCTGCGGGCGGGAACCCGGGGCGGGCTGCGGGTGGTGCTGCCCATGATCACAGGCCCCGAGGAGTGGGACGACGTCATGCAGGAGGTGGAGCGCTGCAAACAGCGCCTGGACCGCCGCGGTGTGGACTATGCCCGGGACCTGGAGTTCGGCTGTCTCATTGAGATCCCCGCCGCCGCCCTGGTGGCGGATCAGATCATGGACCACGGGGCAAAGTTTTTGGCCATCGACATTGATGATCTGGTACACTACACGGTGGCGGCCGGGCGCAGCGATGCCTCCAAGGGCCGGTATGAGCGGGCCGATGCCCCTGCTGTGCGGCGGCTGGTGGATATGGTCTGCCGGATGGCAGCGGACCGGGGCGTGCCGGTGTATATGTGCGGCATCATGGCGCGGGACCTGCCCGAGATGGAGAGCTATCTGCGGGACGGTATCCGGGCGTTCTGCCTGGAATGGATCAGCCTGAACGAACTCAAGGCCGAGTTCATGGAGACCGACCTGACCGCCGATGCCGCCCCGGCGGAAACAAAAAGTTCGGTAAAAAGTGTTGACAAATGAGATGGGATGTGATTAAATAACTTCAAACCAATGAAGCGAAAGTAAAACTGCAGGCGCACGCAAAGAGAGCCCCCGTTGCTGGGAGTGGGGCCGGAAGCGGGGCAGACAAATGGTTCGCCGAGGGCACGGGGAAAGGCCGCAGGGCCGAGTATCCGTTGACGGAAGCCTCCGTTACAGGGCAGGGGAATGATGGTTCTCCGCAAAGGGGCCGCGCCATACAACGCGGCAAGCAAGGTGGCACCGCAGGTCGCCAGATCATTTTGATTTGTCCTGTCCTTGCACAACACCCGTCTGGGGTTGTGCGGGGGCAGTTTTTTTATACCCGCATCCCGGAACCTGTTGAAAGGGAGCGTACAGCCTATGAAAACCAATCTCCATCCCGGCCGGCGATGGCGCGGCAGAGCAAACCGTCCGTCCATCCCACACCATGCCAGATGAAAAAGGAGAATTACCATGAAAAAACTGTTTGCTGTTCTGACCGCCGCCACCTTCGCCCTGTCCCTGGCCGCCTGCTCGGGCTCCGGCTCTTCCAGCCAGTCCGCTTCCGGCAGTCAGTCCTCCTCCGCTACCGCCGAGACGACCTCCGGCGAGGGCACCAGCTACCGGGTCGCCATCGTCCAGCAGGTGGACCACTCCTCCCTGGATGAGATCCGCAAAGCCATCGAAGCCGAGCTGGATGCCCGGGCCGCAGCCGACGGCATCACCATCGAATACACCGAGTTCAACGGCCAGGGCGACAGCACCGTCCTCAACCAGATCGGCAGCCAGGTGGTTTCGGACGGCTACGATGCCGTCATCCCCATTGCCTCCCTGGCCGCCCAGTGCATGGTCAATGCCGTGGACGGCAGCATCCCCGTGGTCTACGCCGCCATCTCCGACCCCGCCACCGCGGGCCTGACCGACCTGGAAAACGTCACCGGCACCTCCGATGCCCTGGACACCAAGTTCATCCTGGACATGATGTTCGCCGTCAACCCCGACATCCAGACGGTGGGGCTGCTCTACTCCAACTCCGAGCCCAACTCCGAGACCCCCATCGCTGAGGCTAAGGCCTACCTGGATGAAAAGGGCATCTCCTACGTGGAGCGCACCGGCACCACTGCCGATGAGATCCTGACTGCCGTCTCCGCCATGACCGACCAGGTGGACGCCGTCTTTACCCCCACCGACAACAAGGTCATGGAAGCCGCCGGCGCTGTTGCCGAGGCACTGACCGATGCGGGCATTCCTTTCTACGCAGGCGCTGACTCCTTCGTCACCTCCGGCACCTTCGCCACCTGCGGCGTCAACTACACCGACCTGGGCACCAAGACCGCAGACATGGCCGTGGATGCCCTCCAGACCGGCACCGTTCCCTCCGACTATTATGTGATGGAGGGCGGCGTCATCACCGTCAACACTGAGACCGCTGCCGCCCTGGGCCTGGATTACAGCGTCTTCAACGACATGGCCAACACCGTTGTGGAGGTCACCACCGCCGCCGCGGGCGAATAAGCGGAACATTTTCCATCGTAAAACCGCACAGCGGGGCAGGGCACAGCGCTCTGCCCCGCACGGTGCGTTTTCAACCAAAGGAGCTGTATACCAATGATCACCACCGCAATCGTGCTGAGCGCGCTGGAGCTGGGCTGTATCTATGCTCTGGTTGCCATGGCACTGTTTCTGAGCTTCCGCGTCCTCAACATCGCGGACATGACCACCGACGGCGCCTTCACCCTGGGCTGCGCGGTCTCCGCCACCATGGCTGTGGCGGGGCATCCCGTCCTGGGCCTTTTCGCCGCCATGGTGTCGGGCGCCGCGGCGGGCTTCGTCACCGCCTTTTTGCAGACGCGGATGGGCGTGCCCTCCATTCTGGCGGGCATCATCACCAACACCGGATTGTACACCATCAATCTGGCGGTGATGGGCTTCTCCTCCAATGTGCCCATGCTCAAGACGACGACACTGTTCACCATGGCAGAGTCGCTGTTCGGGGAGAACGCCCCCTACAAGCTCATCACAGCCGCCATCATCACGGCGGTGGTCTGTGCCCTGCTCATCGCCTTTCTGGGCACGCGGCTGGGCCTTTCCATCCGCGCCACCGGCGATAACCCCGACATGGTCCGCGCCAGCTCCATCAACACCGCTTTCACCATCACGGTGGGGCTCTGCATTGCCAACGCCATGACCGCCCTGTCCGGCGCGGTACTGGCCCAGTACCAGAAATCCGCCGACATCAACCTGGGCACCGGCATGGTGGTCATCGGCTTGGCCTCCCTCATCATCGGTGAGACACTGTTCGGCCGGGGCGGGCTGTGGACCAAGGCGGTGGCCGCCGTGGCAGGCAGCATCATCTACCGCTTCATCATCGCCATCGCCATGCGGGCCAACCTGCCCTCCGAGGCCCTCAAGCTGATCTCGGCCATCATCGTGGTGCTGGCCATCTCGGCCCCCGCCCTCAAAAAGGGCGCCGAGTTCCAGCGCCGCCGCTATGCCGCCATGCTCGGACTGAAGAAGGGAGGCAGCCAGGATGCTTGAACTCAACCAGGTCAAAAAGACCTTCAATCCCGGCACGGTCAATGAGAAAAAGGCCCTGACCGGCATCGACCTCAAGCTGGATCAGGGGGACTTTGTCACCATCGTCGGGTCCAACGGCGCGGGCAAATCCACCCTGTTCAACGCCATTGCAGGCAGCTTTATCCCCGACAGCGGCAGTATCCGGCTGGACGGAAAGGACATCACCTTCTGGCCCGATTACAAGCGGTCCAAGACCATCGGCCGCCTGTTCCAGGACCCCCTCAAGGGCACCGCACCCAGCATGACCATTGAGGAAAACCTGGCCCTTGCCTATCTGCGGGCCTCGGGGCACACCTCGCCCTTTTCCCGCATCTCCAAAGCCGAGCGGGAACTCTTCCGCAGCCGGCTGGCGGCCCTGGGCCTGGGGCTGGAGGACCGCATGAAACAGCCGGTGGGCCTCCTCTCCGGCGGCCAGCGCCAGGCGCTGACCCTGCTCATGGCTACGCTGGTTACCCCCAAACTCCTGCTGCTGGATGAGCACACCGCCGCCCTTGACCCCGCCACCGCCGACAAGGTGCTGGCCCTGACCCGCAGCATCGTGGCGGAAAACAACATCACCTGCCTGATGATCACCCACAACATGAACGCTGCCCTGGAACTGGGCAACCGTACCATCATGATGGACGCGGGGCATATTGTGCTGGACATCGGCGGGGAGGAGCGGGCCCACATGACGGTGGACGGCCTGCTGGAACGCTTTGCCCGGGATGCCGGACACAAGATGGACAATGACCGCATCCTGCTCAGCAAGACGCAGACGGCCGCTCATTGAAGAATGCGTACAAAATAAAAATAACAGCCGGGAAAGGCAGAACCTTTCCCGGCTGTTTTTGTACGGTGAGATGTCAGGAGGGAAACCCCTCGGTGCGGACGACGGTCTGGCCGTCGGCGGAGTACCAGATGGCTTCCACCCCGTCCAGATTGTTCACAAGGGCCTGCCCCTCCTCCAGCGGCATGCAGTAGAGGCCGGTGGACAGGGCGTCGCCCCTCCCACCGTCGGAACACAGCACCGACACACTGCGAAAGTAGCGGGCAGGGTAGAGGGTCTGCAAGTCGATCAGGTGGGAGTACCGCACCCCGTCCAGCTCAAAGTAGCGCTGGGTGTCGGCGCTGGTGACCAGCGACTGCCCCGAGGCCAGAGAAACTTCGATAAGGCTGGAGGAATCCTCGTCCCAGGGGGCGGTGACGCCCGCCACCCAGGAGCTGCCGTCTGCGTGGGTGCCGATGGCCCGGATGTTGCTGCCCGCATCGATGAGGGCACTGGTCAGGCCCCGGGCCTCGGCGGCCCGGGCGGCGGCCTCGATGGCCCAGCCCTTGGCCAGGCTGCCTGCGTCGAGGCTCATCTCCGGGTCGGCCAGCCGGACGGCCTTGGCGTTCTCATCCAGAATCAGATCGTCCATGGAACAGTGCTGCGAGGCCTCCTGCAGGGCGGCATCGTCGGGAAGATAGGGGACCTCTGCCTCCCGGGCGTCGTGCCAGAGGGCCAGCACCGCCCCCGCCGCGATGTTGCAGCGGCCGCCGGTCAGATCATACATCTCCTTGCCTTCCTGCAGCAGGGCAAAGAGGGCGTCGTCCACGGGGACGGCGTCGCCGCCTGCCTGGGCGTTGATGGTGTAAAGGTTGGTCACGCCGTCGTAGCTCTGGTAGTTGTCGAACAGCTGATGATAGTACATCAGCTCGTCGTGCAGCGCCTGGGACTGACTCTCCCATTCGGCCTCGCTGTCGCAGTAGGCGGTGACCCGGATGACCGAGTCAAACAGGTCAAAGTAGGTGACCTGGTATTTCTGCCGGGTATCGCAGCCGGTCAGGGCGGTCAGCATCAGGGCAGCCAGCGATACAGACACAGCCGCCCTGGGAAAAAACCGCCCTCTCATTGTGCCTGCTCTGCCTGGGAGGCGCCCAGGGCCGCATGCTCGGCGGACAGTTCCTCCAGCAGATGCCCCAGCGTCCAGGCGGCGCTGGTGGGGGTGACGGCTGCCCGCACCGGGAAGGTCATGCCGCTCTTCTTGACGGCGTCCAGCCAGGCGTTCAGGTCGCCGTTGTCGTGGCGCAGTCCGCCCACAATCATGGCGTGGGTGTCGGCCAGGGGAAGCAGGTCGGGCAGAGCCTGTACCGGGACGGACGCCTTGCCTGCGCACAGGTCGCCGATGGTGGTGTCAAAGTCGGCGGCGCCCACAAAGCGGGGCGTCAGACGGAAAGCGGCAGCGCGGCGGAGCAGCTCGTCGCAACCGGGGGTCTCGGGGGTGACGCCCCACAGAAGCAGGGCACGGGGTTCCTGATGGATATGAGCTTTCATGGCAAAAAATCCTCTCATTTGATGGGGAAGCAGAAGGAACAGCCGGCAGCGGTCCCCTCTGCCGCCAAAGAAAAAGCGCGGCGCAGGCCCGCGGCCGGGATGGCCGGGCCTGCGCCGCGCGTCCCGCCTGCGGACTCAGCGCAGATCGGGATGGTATTCTTTACAGGTGCACTTTTTCCATTTCAGGCCGCTGCCGCAGGGGCAGGGATCGTTGCGGCCGATCTTGGTCACGCGGATGGGGGCGCTGCCCTTGGCGCCGGGACGGGTGGGGGCACCCTCGCCGGTGGGCTGGGCCACCTGCTCCCGCTGGGGCTGGACCTCAGGACGGCGGACCTCGATGGTGAGCAGCATGTGGACGGCATCCTCCCGGATGTTGGCCACCATCTCGTCGAACATGGCAAAGCCCTCGATGCGGTATTCCACCACGGGGTCGTGCTGGCCGTAGCTGCGCAGGCCCATGCCCTGTTTCAGCTGGTCCATGTTGTCAATGTGGTCCATCCACTTGGCGTCCACGTTTTTCAGCAGGCAGATGCGCTCCAGCTCGCGCATGAGCTGGCTGCCGTATTTCTTTTCCTTGGCTTCCAGAATGTTCATGCCGCGGTCGTAGAGCATCTTGGCGATGTCCTCCCGCTTGAGGGAGTTCTTCTCCTCCACGGTGTACTGGAAGTCGGTGGGCAGGCACAGCCAGTTCATATAGTGGCGGCGCAGGGCGGCAAAGTCCCACTCGTCCACGGTATCGCCCACCAGGTAGGCCTTGCAGGACTCGTCGATGCTCTCCTTCATCATGGCGTGGAGCTTGTCGGAGATGTCCTCCCCGTCCAGCACCATGCGGCGCTCCTTGTAGATGATCTCGCGCTGCTGGTTCATGACGTCGTCGTACTGCAGCACCTGTTTGCGGATGGCAAAGTTGGAGGCTTCCAGCTTTTTCTGGGCGCTCTCGATGGTGTTGGTGATGAGCTTGTTCTCGATGGGAGTATCCTCGTCCAGACCCATGGAGTTCATCAGCCCCTGCACCCGCTCACCGCCGAAGATGCGCATCAGGTCATCTTCCAGCGACAGGAAGAAGCGGGAGGAACCCGGGTCGCCCTGACGGCCGGCACGGCCGCGCAGCTGGTTGTCGATACGGCGGGACTCGTGGCGCTCGGTGCCGATGATGAACAGGCCGCCCGCAGCGCGCACCGCCTCGGCCTCCTTCTTGACCTCCGGCTCAAACTCGGCGCACAGCTCGTCAAAGCGGCGGCGGGCAGCCAGAATATCGGTGTCGTCGGTGTCGGCATGGCCGTCGGCCTCGGCGAGCAGCAGATCCAGACGGGCGTCGATGTCGGTCTGGGGAGGCGCCGCGGGGTGGG
>CALXHO010000061.1 GCA_944388125.1 uncultured Gemmiger sp.
CCTTCTGCATCTCCACGTCGTAGTCCTTGCAGTCCCGGGAGACGCCCAGGTTGACGTTGATCTTGGTGCGCAGCATGGAGCCCACGCCCTCGGGGTCCAGGCAGGTGTGCAGCCGGTTGGCCGGGATGACCACCTTGCCGGCAGCCACCAGGGGCAGCAGCTCCTCCACCGTCATCCGTTCCTTTTTGGCAACGGCCTCCAGCTCGGGGGTCACGATGCCCTTGCGCGCCGCCTCCATCTGGGTGGCATAATTCCGTTCACTCATGTTTTGCCTCTCCTTTGTTTGGGATTCACTCCGATTTATCCTCCGACCGGTCCGCTTCCCTGGCAAACTCGCCGTGCAGGTCCCAGGCGTGGTTCATGGGTCCGCTGCCCTTGCCCAGGTCCAGCATGGCGGCCAGGGCACCCGTCAGGTAGGCCTTGGCCCGGCCCACCGCTTCGGTCAGGAGGTAGCCCTTGGCCAGGTTGGCGGCGATGGCGCTGGACAGGGTGCAGCCGGTGCCGTGGGTGTTGGGGTTGGCGATGCGCTCGCCCGCAAACCACTGAAGCCCACCGTCCCAGCAGAGCAGGTCGTTGGCGTCGTTGACCCGGTGCCCGCCCTTGACCAGCACCGCGCAGCCATAGCGGTCATGGATGACCTTGGCGGCGGTTTCCATGGCGGCGGGCGTGTCGATGGTGCAGCCGGCCAGCAGCTCGGCTTCCGGGATGTTGGGGGTGGCGACGATGGCCAGGGGCAGAAGCTCCTTGGTCAGCGTCTCCACCGCCTCCGGCCGGATGAGCCGGGCGCCGCTGGTAGCCACCATGACGGGGTCGACGACGATGTTCTGTGCGCCGTAAAAGCGCAGCCTGTCGGCAATGACCGAGATAAGCTCGGGGGAGGAGACCATGCCGATCTTGACGGCATCGGGCCGGATGTCGGTAAAGACCGAATCCAGCTGCTGCCGCAGGAAATCGGAGGTGGCCTCCTGGATTGCCTGGACGCCGGTGGTGTTCTGGGCCGTCAGGGCGGTGATGGCGGTCATGGCAAAGACGCCGTTCATCGTCATCGTCTTGAGATCGGCCTGAATCCCGGCGCCTCCGCTGGAATCGCTCCCAGCGATGGATAATGCTGTTTTCATGGAAAACCTTCCCTTCCGCGCGGTTCCATCAGAAAACAAAGTTGCAAAATTCTAATGTTTTCTTATGTCACTCGCGCCTTCCGCATTGATCTTTTCTATCGCGACAGAGAGTGGTGCCCCCGGTCTGCCGCGCCGGAGTTTTCCACAGGGCTGTGGAAAACTTGTCGGTCTGTTATTCTGCCGCGCCGGTCATCCGGTCGGACAGAGCGCGCAGTTCCCGGCAGGCGGCGGTGATGTCCGGCGCCGAGAAGATGGCGGACACGACGGCCACGCCGTCCACCCCGCTGCCGCGCAGCAGCGGGATATTCTTTGCCCCGATGCCGCCGATGGCGACCACCGGGATGTCCACCGCCCCGCAGATGTCCCGCAGGGTGTCAAAGGAGAGTGGTGTCACATTGTGTTTGGTGCTGGTGCCGAAGACCGCCCCTGCCCCCAGATAGTCCGCCCCGCCCGCCTGGGAGCGGAGGGCTTCCTCCACGTTATGGGCCGAGACGCCCACCATCATGGCGTCCCCCACCCGGCGGCGGACTTCCTCCACCGGCAGGTCGTCCTGGCCCACATGGACGCCGTCCGCCCCGCAGGCGACGGCAACATCCAGGTTGTCATTAATAATAAAGGGTACCCCGTACCGGCGGCAGAGGTCCCGGATCGCCCGGGCCTCAGCCAGAAAGGCGTCGGCGTCCAGCTGTTTTTCCCGCAGCTGCACACAGGTCACGCCGCCTTTCAGGGCGGACTCCACCTGCTCGTACAGCGTCTGCCGCCCCACCCAGGCACGGTCGGTCACGGCATAGAGCCGCATGGTCTGTTTATCGCACTTCATATCGGGCGCCCTCCTCCAGCTGTTCGGGTGTGAGATGATACACCGCGTCAATGATGTAGTTCCGGTAGCTTGCGTTGCCGTCCTGCGGCCCCAGCCGCCGGTGGGCTAGTTCGCCGCAAAGCCCCATGGCGCAGACCGCCGCGGCCGCCGCCCCCGTCAGGTCGCCGGGATTGGCCGCCGCAAAGGCCGCGGTCAGGCAGGTGAGCTGGCAGCCCGTCCCCGTGACCCGCCCCATCATGGGGTGGCCGTTATACATGCAGTAGGCGGTGCTGCCGTCGGCCACAAGGTCGATGCCCCCCGTCACCGCCACCACCGCGCCGGTCCTGGCGGCAAAGCCCTTGACGAAAGCCACGGCGGCGGCCAGGGTCTCCCCGGTGACGGCGTCGCCGGGATCGGCGTCCACCCCGTGGGTGGCCCCGCTGCCCAGAGCCAGGGTCCTGATCTCCGAGAGGTTTCCCCGTATCACGTCAAAGTGCACCTCCCGCAGCAGCTGCAGGGCGGTGGCGGTGCGCAGCCGGGAGGCGCCCGCCCCCACCGGGTCCAGCACCGCCGGGATGCCCTTTGCGTTGGCGACCCGTCCCGAGGCGATCATGGCGGGGACGGTGTGCTGGTGCAGGGTGCCGATGTTGACGGCCAGCCCCTGGCACAGGGCGGTGATTTCGGCGGACTCGCCGGGGTCGTCGGCCATGATGGGGGACGCGCCGCAGGCCAGCAGCAGGTTGGCGCAGTCGTTGGCGGTGACATAGTTGGAGATGGCGTGGATCATCGGCTTTTTCCGGTGAAGGGCCTCGAGATATGGTGCAAACATACAAAAAATCCTTTTCTGTATTGGTTATCTCGCCAGTTTCTTCTGCATGGAGCCCAGGGCGCCGGTGCCCTTGAGGGCGTAGACCAGAATGCCCGACAGCACAGCGCCGGTGGCGGTGGAGATGAGGAAAGGCACAATGTAGGCGTAAAACGCAATGTCCGCGGTGCTCTGTCCCTGCACAAAGATGGCCACGGGGTAAGCGCACAGACCGCCCAGCACGGCAGTACCAAATACCTCCCCCACCAGGGTCAGGGGCAGGTTGCGGGTAAAGCGGTAGGCCAGGCCGCAGAGCAGGGCCCCCACCATGCTGCCGGGGAAGGCCATGGGAGTGCCCAGGCCCACCAGGTTGCGGATGAGGCTGGCGGAGAAGGCCACGCCCAGCCCGTAGCCGGGGCCCAGCAGGACGGCGCAGAGGATGTTGACCATGTGCTGGATGGGCGCGCACTTGCTGCCGAACATGGGGAAGGAGAACATGCTGCCCACCACGGCGACAGCGCAGAGCAGACCGGCCAGAGCGAGTTTTTGAACATTGGTACGTTTCATTGATAAGACTTCCTTTCGGTTGGATATGCGGGAAAGCGGTGGATGCAGCGCACTTTCCCCAAAAGATCTCGGGTCCCCAAGGCGGCGGGCAGGTCCTGCCCGGGCGCGGGGTACAAAAGTTCGGTCGAGGCTTGCTGGCCTCCTCTCACGCCGGAACACGGCTTCCCATCGCTGCATACTGCATACAAGGCACAGGGCGCTCCCCCTCTGCCCGCCGCGGCCATGCCGCGGAAGTTCCGCTTTCTCCCTCCTTCCCAAAGGCACAAAAAACGGGAGGCACCATAAGCGGTGCCTCCCGAAAAAAGCTGATTTGTCCACGACTTCCTACGGCGGCATTATCCGCATCAGGTGTAAGGGTCGAAGGTGATTCCTTCCTCTCAGCCCGTCATCACGAGCTCCCCCGGTTTTCTGTTGTGAACCCATTATAGCCCCTCGTCCCCGCCCCGTCAATCGCTTTTGGGGGAACGGAGCCGAAAAATCAGTCCTGGCCCGGGACCTTGGGCAGGCGGGCAAAGCTTTCCGCCAGTTCCTCATCGGTGGGGATGGTGTCGGTCATCTTGCCGTCGTGGAACTTTTCGTAGGCTACCATGTCGAAGTAGCCGGTGCCCGTCAGGCCGAAGAGGATGGTCTTTTCCTCCCCCGTTTCCTTGCAGCGCAGGGCCTCGTCGATGGCCACCCGGATGGCGTGGCTGCTCTCGGGGGCGGGCAGGATGCCCTCCACCCGGGCGAACTCCTCCGCCGCCTCAAAGACCTTGGTCTGCTCCACGGCCACCGCCTCCATCAGCCCGTCGTGGTAGAGCTGGGACAGCACCGAGCTCATGCCGTGGTAGCGCAGGCCCCCCGCGTGGTTGGCCGAGGGGATGAAGTTGCTGCCCAGGGTGTACATCTTGGCCAGCGGGCAGACCATGCCGGTGTCGCAGAAATCGTAGGCGAACTTTCCCCGGGTGAAGCTGGGACAGGAGGCAGGCTCCACCGCAATGAAGCGGTAGTCCGCCTCGCCCCGGAGCTTCTGGCCCATGAAGGGGGAGATCAGGCCTCCCAGGTTGCTGCCGCCTCCCGCACAGCCGATGATGATGTCGGGCTTGACGCCGTATTTGTCCAAGGCTGTCTTGGTCTCCAGGCCAATGACGCTCTGGTGCAGCAGCACCTGGTTGAGGACGCTGCCCAGCACGTAGCGGTAGCCGGGGGTGGTGGTGGCTTTCTCCACCGCCTCGCTGATGGCGCAGCCCAGGGAACCGGTGGTGCCGGGATGCTCGGCCAGGATGCGGCGGCCCACCTCGGTCTCCATAGACGGGGAGGGCGTCACCGAGGCGCCGTAGACCCGCATGACCTCCCGGCGGAAGGGCTTCTGCTCATAGGAGCACTTGACCATATAGACCTTGCAGTCCAGCCCCAGATAGGCGCAGGCCATGGACAGGGCAGTGCCCCACTGGCCGGCCCCCGTCTCGGTGGTGACGCCCTTGAGGCCCTGTTTTTTGGCGTAGTAGGCCTGGGCGATGGCACTGTTGAGCTTGTGGCTGCCGGAGGTGTTGTTGCCCTCGAATTTATAGTAGATCCTGGCGGGGGTCTGGAGTTTTTTCTCCAGGCAGTAGGCCCGGATCAGGGGGGAGGGGCGGTACATCTTGTAGAAGTCCCGGATCTCGTCGGGGATGGGGATCTCCCGGGTGTCGTTGTCCAGCTCCTGGCGGATGAGCTCATCGCAGAAGACGGGGCGCAGATCCTCGTAGCCCATGGGCTGGCCGGTGGCCGGGTTGAGCAGCGGGGCGGGCTTGTGCTTCATGTCCGCCCGGACGTTGTACCAGGTGCGGGGCAGTTCCTCTTCGGACAGGTAGATCTTGTACGGGATGTTTGTCGCGGCCATGATGTCGGCTCCTTTCTGTGCGCCGTGCGGGACCAAAACAAAAAGGCCTTTGTCCCACAGGGCATGTGTGAAAAATACCCTTTGGGACAAAAGCCTTGCGACTTCTGCGGTGCCACCCAAATTGACGAGGGGATGCCTCGCCCGCTCTCTCGATGTGCCAACACACACCGTTCCCGTTAACGGTGGAATTCCGTCGGTACCTACTGGGGAAACTCCCGTTCGGCCCGCCCTCGGCAGTCCATTCGGCAGGGTGCTTTCCGCCGCGCTCTCACCTGTCCGCGGCTCTCTTTGGGGAAACGACTCCTGCGTACTCCTCTGCGTCATCGGTTTTTGGTTCAACGCTTTATCTCGTTGAATTTTCCTGAGTGTACCGGACTTCACATTTGTTGTCAAGTGCTTTTTTGTTTTTCGGCGTTGTGACTGGTTTGGATGCCTTGTTTTGGAGTATCTCACAAAGCAAGACTTGTCACTCATAGCTGAGCACGATGCCGTCCAGCAGGCCGGAGGTCCGGGCAAGGTTCGTCACCACTTCGGCAAAGAACTCCATATCCGCCACCGAATAGTCAAAGTGGGTGCCGTCCTCCTGGAACAGCGCCGGATCATACCAGGTCACCGAGGTGAAATAGGAGGAGAATTCCTCATACAGTCCCGCCTCCCGCATGGACTGTTCCAGCTGGGCCACCGCGTTGCGGCGGTCCGGGGTATCGGCCTCCGGGGCAGCCAGCAGGTGCAGGGCGGCGCCCCGGTCCCGGCACAGCTGTGCCAGGTTTTCCAGATTCCGCCGGGCCACGTCGGACAGGACACCCTCGTTCTGCAAAGGATCGTCCGCCTCCACCCCGTTCAGATAGAGCTTTTTGACCAGGGGGGAGGCGTCCGCCCATCGGGCAAAGGTCCCGGTGAGGAACGGCGCGCCGTAATCGGCCCGCAGCTCGGCCAGGGTCTCGCTCTCCAGCCCGTCCAGCAGCCCCGCCCGGGCAAAGGGTGCCACCGCATACTGGTAGGCGATCCCGCTGCCCAGACAGGCCGCAAAACTGTCCGGCGTCACAATGAGGTAGACGTCAGTGGCATCCGGGTGGGCGTCCAGAAAGGCCTTTGCCAGCAGATACTGCCCCGCCAGCGTCACGGCCCGGTTGCTGGCCTCGATGCGGTATTGGTCGTTGCACAGCCGGAAGGGGTCCAGGATCTGATTGCAGACGCTGTCCCCCAGGATCAGGGCGTCGGCGCCGTCCGGGGTGCGGACGCTGTCGATGTGAGCGCCCATCTCCTCGGCCACCGAGGCATCGTACCCGGTGGAGGCGGTGAGCTTGGCCAGGATCCCGGAAAAAGGCTTCACCGCCGAAAGTCCCAGCACCCCCGCAAACAGCACCGCCGCAGCCAGCGCAAAGGCGGCCAGCCGCCATAGAAATTGCTTCATCTCTCTGCCTCCGCCTCAGAACTGTGCATAGTAGAAGGACGCCGCATCCCCGCCCACCAGCCGGCAGGCGAAAAGCAGCACGGTCACGGCCAGGACCAGCAGGGCGGCCGCCCGCACCGCTCCCGGCAGGGTGAGGAAGGTCTCATACAGGCCGGAGCCCCTTGCCTCCGCCCGCTCGGCGATGCAGTCCAGCACAAAGACCACCGCCAGGGCCGCCGCCGCAAAGGCGAGCTCGGTGCCGCTGACCCCCAGATCCAGGGGGCCCAGCCCGGCCTGCCCCGCAAACATCCGCTCCAGCATGCCCAGCCCATGGGCCAAGCTGTCGGCGTTGAAAAAGACCAGGGCAAACCCGAAGCAGAGGGTAACAAAGACTCTGCGCACCCAGACCATGGAGGCGCCGCCCCGCCCGGCCAGCGGGCGGCGCAGCGGCCGGGTCAGCAGGCCGGCGATCTGCAGCAGGGCGTGGAGCAATCCCCAGAACAAAAAGTTCCAGGCGCTACCGTGCCACAGACCGCTGATGAGAAAGACGACCAGCAGGTTGAGCATCCGGCGGGGCAGGCCCCGGCGTCCGCCGCCCAGGGGAATGTAGATGTAATCCCGCAGCCAGCCCGAGAGGGAGATGTGCCACCGCTGCCAGAATTCGCCCATGCTCTGGGCGAAGAACGGCCGCCGGAAGTTGGCGGGCAGATCAAACCCCAGCACCCGGGCGGCGCCCAGGGCCAGATGGCTGTACCCCGCAAAATCGAAATAGAGAGAGAAGGAAAACAAAAGTCCCCCGGCCAGCACCACCGGGGAGCTGCACTCGGCCCAGCGGTCGTAGACCTGCGTCACCCAGTCGGACAGCAGATCGGCCAGCACCAGCTTTTCCGCCCAGCCGCCCAGCATGGTGACAAGGCCCCGCCGCAGCCGGGCCGCGTCGCACCGGCGGCGTCCGGAGCACAGTTCCTCCAGCTGAGGGAAAAACTCCCCCGCCCTGCCGATGGGCCCGCTGAGCACCCGCGGGAAAAAGCTGGTGTAGACGGCATAGCGCAGCAGGCTGTTTTCCGCCGGGCACCGGCCCAGATAGACATCTGCCAGATAGGATGCGGCCTGCAGCCCGTAAAAGGCCAGACCGGTGGCCGTCACCAGCACGGCGCCGGGATGGACCAGAGGCGCCGCCTTGCGGGCGAAGAGGTATCCGGCGCTGGCCGCCAGCCCCAGGATCAGAAAAGCCCGCCGGTATGCCGTGGTGTGCGACGCCGCCACGCCCCGGCCGCAGACCCAGGTCAGGACGGTAACCGCCGCCAGCACCGCCAGGGACGCCATGCCCCAGGAGGCCATATACCAGATCCCGGCCGCCAGCAGGACCACACCCCGGGCCCGGGGCGGCACCACCCAGAACAAAAGAACCGCTGCGGCAAAAAACAGCGGAAAGACAAGGGAATAGTAGGTCATCTCAATATACCTTTCGGAAACGTCCCGGCCGCCCTCCTTGCGGAAACCCCGCCGGGAAAGATAGGAATTCCTTGCTTATTATATCAATGCACACGTCCTGCCGCAAGGACGGTGCGCCTTTTCCCTTTGGACGAAAAAATCCCCTGTCTGTCCTGCGGGGCCCGGCTTTCCTGCCGGGCCCCGCACCTGTTGTGGATGTAAAAATTTTGCTCCCGCTCCACCTTCTTATGGAAACCGTCCCGCAGCCATGTTACAATAAACAATAAGAGCAATCACTTCCCGGCATTCCCGCTGCACCGCGGGCGGAAGTCGTTTTTCCGGCCGGGCAAACGTTATTTTGCGCCCCCCCTGCTCGGGGGGTGCTTTTCTCCGCCGGGCAGTCGGGGTTCGGCGCGCAGCACATACAGACAGGTCGTACAATATGAAGAAAGGGAATTTTCCCCTTTCCGGCAAGACAGCCGGGGAGGGGCTGAACAAGAAACACAAGGCATATTCCGCAGGTCTGTGGGGGTATCTGCTGATCCTCCCCAGCTTTGCCGGGGTGTGCCTTTTTCAGTTGATCCCCTATCTCCGCAGCCTGTTCTACACCTTCACCCAGGGGATCGTGACGCCGCGCTTTGTGGGGCTTGAAAACTTTGCTGCCCTTCTCTCCGACCCGCTGTTTTTGCAGGCAGCCGGAAACACCTTCCTGTTTCTGGCTGTGGGCGGGGTGCTGGTGCTGGCCCTGGCACTGTTTGTGGGCTTTGTCTGCGGCAAGGCCCCGTTCACCTGGCAGCGCTGGGCCATTTTACTGCCGCTGGTCGTGCCCGCGGCCAGCCTTGCCCTGGGGTGGCAGTCCCTGTTCGGGGCGGACGGTCTTGTAAACCAGATCCTTTCCCGCATGGGTCTGCCCGCCCGGGATTTTCTGTACGGGGAGGCCGCCTTTCCGCTGATGGTCCTTTTGTATCTGCTGAAAAACGTGGGATACCTACGCAGTACCGCTGGACGTTTTCCCCCTATCTGGCGGAGGACGGGGCGACGGCCCTGACCATCACGGCCCCCTACCAGAGCAGCTCGCTGGACTCCACCATCCGGATGTTCCAGAAGCTGCACCCGGAGATCACCATCACCTGGGACACCGCCTTTGCCTCGGAGGAGGATTTCCGCACCCATGTGGATCAGTATTCCGAGCAGTTCAGCCTGCGGCTGATGACGGGGGATGTGGGAGACATCATCCTGCTGTCCGGCTACGGGCTGGATACCTCGGCGGTGCTGGGGACCGACGTTCTGCTTGGTCTGGATGACTATCTGGAGAATTGCAGCTCCCTTTCGGATCTGAATACGGACATCCTTGACCCGCTGCGGGATTCCTCCGGCACCCTGCGCGCCCTGCCGCTGGCCCTGAACCCGCCCTATCTGATCTATAACAAGACGCTGGCGGATTCCCTCGGCCTGGACTGGGACCCGCAGCAGCTGACCTGGTCCGAGATTCTGGACCTGGGCAGCCAGTGGCAGGCGGACGGGAAGGATCTGACGCTGTTCGGCGTCATGAATTCGTCCTATGTGGATACCCTGGTTTCGGATATGATCCTTGTCAATCTGGACGATTTCCAGAATGCCGACTCCGCCCGGGAACTGGCCCCGCTGTTTGAAACCGCAAAAACGCTGATCGGCGGCCAGAACTTTTACCGGATCCCGGAGGCGCAGTTCTGGTGGTCCCCCGGGTTCTGGGACAACACGCTGTTCACGCCCGGCACAGGGGGCGCGGACTATGAAAATCTCTTCTACAACATCTCCTGCGCGGAGCGGGACAACAATGTGGACCTGGCCCTCATCCCCATCCCCGTGGGGGAGGACGGCAGCTTCCGCCAGTCCAATGCCGACTGCTTCGGCATTTCCTCCCGCTCGGAACATGCGGATGCGGCCTGGGAATTTTTGCAGTTTGCCCTGAGCGGGGACGGCTTTGTGGGGGATCTTTACGACAGTGCGTACGCCCTCTGGAACCGCACGGCAGACCAGCAGCGGTATGCGGCCGTGGATGACCACGGTATCCCCCTGGAACCGGAAACATACCAGGAGTACCGCGCCCTGTGCGACCTGCCCGCCTCCCGCTTTTGGGAGCCGACAGGCTGGATCGACGGGGTGTGGGACCCGATTCTCAGCTACCTGAAAGATCAGAAAACGCTTTCCGACGCACTGGACACCGCCGCCGAAAACTGGAGCCGGCAGACCGCCTCATAACCTCGGGACACAAAAAAGACGCCCTGTATGCCAGGGCGTCTTTTTTGTATGTCGGTGCTCGGTCGGCCGGGCGGCGCGGGGCTCAGGACACCGTCTGGGTAAAGTGGATCTGTTTGGGCACCAGCACCGGCTCCACCTTTTCCTGGAGATAGGCATTGAGCTTTTCCAGGTCCGGCTGTTCCCTGCCGGTGATGTCGGCGCACAGCTCCATGCGGTGCTCCATGCCCCAGGTGATGTAGGCCTGGGCGGACTCCACACCCTCAAAGGCGCAGAGCACCTGCTCCAGCTTGCCCAGATCCAGGAAGTCCCGTCCGGTGAGGGTCTCCATCATGATGGTGCGGCCGCACTGTTCCAGAATGTCCAGGCTGCCGTCGGGCAGGATACGGGCATGCAGGCCGGTCTGGTACAGCACGCCGGGGCCGTAGGGGTTGGTGATCTTGTCGGTCCAGTTGCTGGTGGGATGGTCCATGATGTACAATGCGCCCCAGGCGCCCAGAGGCTGCTTGCGGCAGGTCTCGTCCAGGACGTAGGCCTTGACCTGCTCCTCCCCGTCCACATCCGGGAGGAGGGCGCTGCCGGCGGCAACGTTCACGTCCGCCGCCTTCACAAAGTAGTGATGGGGGAACAGATGCTGGGGCAGATGCTTTTTCAGCCGGCGCACCGAGGGCTCGGTGAGCATGGCCTTGACGATGACGTCCATGCACTCCATGAAGATTTCCAGCTGCTG
Organism: uncultured Gemmiger sp.; assembly: GCA_944388125.1. Lineage (GTDB taxonomy): Bacteria > Bacillota > Clostridia > Oscillospirales > Ruminococcaceae > Gemmiger. The sequence continues at coordinate 10,946 of CALXHO010000061.1, forward strand.
GCGGTCAAACCGGTTGTCCCAGTACCGCAGCTCGTAGAAATAGAAGCCCTTGGCGTTGGACATGACCTGGAGATGGAAGGGCAGAGAGTCCAGCTGGATGTGTTCCCGGTGGGCGGGGGCGCCGCCAATCTCGTCCAGGTTCAGGATGTCGCCCTGATACTGGAAGAACATCTCGTCCGAGTGCAGGCAGGAAATATGGCACCGCATGGTCTCCATGATCTGCCGGGCGGAGCGGGACAGCAACTGGGGCACCGTCTCATGGGCCAGGTTGGTGTACCGGAACAGATAGCTCAGGAACAGGGGTCCGGCCAGACGGGTCCAGCGGCTGTCGGTACGGCCGCTGTGGATGCTGCTGCTGACCACGTCCTTCTCATTGCTGAAGATGGAGATGCAGTAGTTGAAGGCTGTGAGGAACATGACGTTCTCGGACACCCTGTGCCTGGCACAGAAGGCGTTGAGCTGGTTGGGGCTGACGGTGAACCGGCCCTTGAGGGAGGCGTTCTCCCCATGATCCAGGTCGTGGAAGTCCTTCCGGTTCAGGATGCTCTTTCTGATGCGGGCGCCCTGCAGCAGCTCGCGGTAATACTGGATGTCCCTGTCCCGCTTGCCCTTGCTTTCCCAGTCCTTCTCGTCCAGCACGTACTCAAAGAGGGTGTAGCTCTCCTTCTCCACCGGCTCCCCGGCGTACAGACGGTTCAGGTCCTCAAACAGGATCTTCAGGGTCATGCCGTCGCCCACAATGTGGGCCACGTCCAGGAACAGGTAGTTGGCGCTGTCGGTCTGGTAGATGCCCGCATGGTAGAGGGGCTCGTCCTTGCCGTAGAGGAAGGGCACCAGCAGATGCTCCCGGGTCTTGGCGAACTCCTCGTCGCTCTGGCGGCAGATGGGCACATTCACCCGGACTTCGTCGTGGCGGAAGCTCTTGTAGACGCCCTCGTCCATCTGGATGACCGCCTTGAGGCCGGGGTGAACGTCAAACAGATCCTCCACGGCGGTCTTGAGCCGCTGCAGGTCCACGCCGGGGTCCAGGTGGATGAGGGAGGGCAGGTTGGCGGTGGTGTTGCCCCGCATGACGTAGGCAAAGTAGATCTGCAGGTTGGTGAGGGGGTACACCGGCCGGACGGAGTAGTCCACCTTCTCCTCCTGCTGCTTTTCCTGGTAGAAGGCCTCCAGCTTTTCCACGCTGGCATGGGCCATCAGGTCGTCCAGGGTGATGGAGAACGCCATCTTTTCGGACAGGTCGGTGAGCAGCAGTACGCTGCCCATGGAATCCATGCCCGCCCGGTAAAAGTCGGTGTCGATGCCGAAGTCCTGGTGGCCCAG
>CALXHO010000062.1 GCA_944388125.1 uncultured Gemmiger sp.
AACACGGTGCTGCACCTGCTGGCCATCGCCTACGAGGCCGGCGTGCCCATCGACCTCAAGCTCTTCAATGAGGTCAGTGCCAAGACCCCCAACCTCTGCCACCTGGCTCCCGCCGGCCCCACCCACATGCCCGACCTCTACGCCGCGGGCGGCATTCCCGCTGTGCAGGCCGAGCTGGCCAAGAAAGGGCTGCTGGATCTGGACGTGCCCACCGTCACCGGCAAGACGCTGGGCGAAAACATCGCGGGGGCTCACATCCTCAACGAGAAGGCCATCCGCCCCATCGACAACCCCTACAGCCAGACCGGCGGCCTGCAGATCCTGTGGGGCAACATCGCCCCCGACGGCTGCGTGGTCAAGCGCAGCGCCGTGGCTCCCGAGATGCAGTGCCACAGCGGCCCCGCCCGTGTGTTCAACAGTGAGGAGACCGCCATCACCGCCATCTACAACGGGGAGATCCATCCCGGCGACGTGGTGGTCATCCGCTACGAAGGCCCCAAGGGCGGCCCCGGTATGCGGGAGATGCTCAACCCCACCAGCGCCCTGGCCGGCATGAAGCTGGACACCACCGTGGCTCTCATCACCGACGGCCGCTTCTCCGGTGCCAGCCGCGGTGCGGCCATCGGACACGTCAGCCCTGAGGCTGCCTCCGGCGGTCCCATCGGTCTGGTGGAGGAAGGGGATACCATCTCCATCGATATCCCCAACGCCAGCATCACCCTGGAGGTCAGCGACGAAGAGCTGGCCCGCCGCAAGGCGGCTTACGTCCAGCCTGAGCCCAACGTCAAGACCGGCTGGCTGAGCCGCTACGCCCGCATGGTGTCCAGCGCCAACCTGGGTGCCGTCATGCAGTAAGCGTTCTCTTCCGAATTGTATAAAACCGCCCCGGCAGGGAAAGTTTTCCTGCCGGGGCGGTTTTGTTGATGCTGTTCCTCTTTTCCGGGATATGGCCGCGCCTGCTGCAAATACAGAGCGCCGGACTCCGGCAAATTCCGGTTATTCCGGCGCTCTGACCGGCGCAATTCCTTTGTTATTCGATGGTAATGCCCCAGCAGGCGGTCAGGGAGGCGCCGGGCGCCAGCTCCTCGTGGCGGCCCTCCTCATTGACGCTGTTGGCCCAGCCGTTCCAGGGCTCCATGCAGACAAAGTGCTCGGCATCCTGCTGCCACAGCACGCCGTTGCCGAAGTGATTGTCAAAATCCACCGTGACCCGGTGGCCGTTGCCCCCATCGGTGAACACCATGGGAGACTGCACCCCCGTCAGCAGGCGGATGGAATCCGCAGCCCCCGGTTTGCGGGTCAGGGTGAGTTTGGCAGGTGCTGCAGGCTGCGGGCCCTTGGCATCCTCCGAGCAAGTTGCCGCCTGAATGTCAAAGTCCACATTTTCCAGCGCGGACGCCGCAAAATAGGGATGGAAACCGAAGCTGAAGGGCATGGGCATGTCCCCGTTGTTCTTGACGGTCAGGGACAGCTCGGCGCGGTTGCCGGTGAGGGTGTAGCGCATAAACAGCTGGAACTCAAAGGGATAGACAAACTTGGTCAGGCCGTTGGGCGTCAGGGTCAGAACGATGGCATCGTCCGTCGCCTCAGCCACCTGCCAGGGCACCAGGTCGGCAAAGCCGTGGATCTCCATGGGATAATCCCCGCCCTCAAAATGATGCACTCCGCCGTCCGGACGGCCGCAGTTGGGGAACAGAATGGGGATGCCGCAGCGCGGGCGGTCGGTGGATTCAAAGTTGCCGTCCCGCAGCCAGAGGTATTCCTCCCCGCTTTTGGTGAAGGAGGTGGCCATGCCGCCTTTTTCGGGCGTCACGGTCAGCGCACAGCCGCCGTCCTGCAATGTCAGCGTGGCGTACTGTACCCCATGTTTTTCATACAAACCTTTTGTCAGTTGAGAAGCCATCTCGGGCACTCCCCTTTCCTTCCTTTTTTGCCGCCGGATTCCCGGGCGGTCACGGTGTTGTTTCATATTGCTATTATAGCGCATCCCAAGCCGTCCGGCCAGGATAATTTATGCAAAATACGGTTTTCGTCCTTTCCTGTGCCGGGACGATCCGGCGCCGCACAGTATTCGATGGGACGTCCTTTTTGTTCCTGACATTCTGCACAAACAGGAATGTCTATCTTTGTTCGCTTTTTGCCGAACTACGCAATTTTTGCAACTTGTTGAAGAACTTTTTGCTATGTATAATAAAGATAAGCTATGATTTATCACCTCGCCGGAACAACCCGCGACCGACGCTGTTTCGGCGAAAAGCAAAGGAGAGCTGCCGTTTATGAAAGCATTTATGGACAAGGATTTCCTGTTGGAGAACGAAACCGCGCGGCATTTGTATCATGACTACTCGGCCAACCTGCCGATCATTGACTACCACTGCCACATTCCCCCGCAGGAAATCTACGAGGATCGCCGCTTTGACAACATCGCTCAGGTCTGGCTGGGCGGCCATCAGGTGGTCAACGGCAAGGATGCCTATTTCGGCGACCACTACAAGTGGCGTGTCATGCGTTCCAACGGCGTGCCCGAGGAGTACATCACCGGCGACAAGCCCGACCGCGAGCGCTTCCAGAAATTTGCCGAGGCCCTGGAAATGGCCATCGGCAACCCCATGTACACCTGGTGCCATCTGGAACTGAAGAAGTACTTCGGTTACGACGGCGTCCTCAACGCCGAGACTGCCGAGGAAGTCTGGAACCTGTGCAACGACAAGCTGCAGCACGACCCCAACATGACCGTCCGCGGCCTGATCAAGCAGAGCAATGTGGCCATGGTGGGCACCACCGATGACCCCATCGACTCCCTGGAGTGGCACAAGAAGATCAAGGAAGACCCCACCATCGACGTGGTGGTTGCGCCGTCCTTCCGCCCCGACAAGGCGACCAACATTCTCAAGCCCGGCTTTGCCGAGTACATCCATCAGCTGGAGGCTGTTGTCGGCCGCGAGTTCAAGTGCGTGGGCTGTGTGGTCAGCGCGCTGGAGGAACGCCTGCAGTACTTCGTCTCCATGGGCTGCCGTGCCGCCGACCAGGGTCTGGACTACGTTCCCTATGTGGAGACCGACGCCTCCAAGGCCACCGCTGCTTTCAAGAAGGCCATGGCCGGTGAGAAGCTGACCAAGCAGGAGGGCGACGAGTACACCACCTACATTCTGCTGGCCATGGGCCGTCTCTACCACAAGTACAATGTGGTGGAGCAGATCCATTACAGCTGCCTGCGCAACCCCAACCGCAAGATGTTTGAAAAGCTGGGTGCTGATACCGGCTTTGACATGATCGCCGTGACCGACGGCAGCGTTTCCATCAGCAGCCTGCTGTCCAAGCTGACCGAAACCGATGAGTGCCCCCGCACCATCCTGTACAGCCTGAACCCCTCTGACTTCGACATGCTGGGCACCATGATCGGTTCCTTCCAGGGTGACGAGGTTCCCGGCAAAATCCAGCTGGGCAGCGCCTGGTGGTTCTGCGACACCAACGACGGCATGAACCAGCAGATGCGCACCCTGGCCCGTCTGGGCCTGCTGGGCAACTTCATCGGCATGCTCACCGACAGCCGCAGCTTCCTGAGCTACACCCGCCATGAGCTGTTCCGCCGCCTGATGTGCAACCTGGTCGGTTCCTGGGTGGAGAACGGCCAGTATCCCAACGACGACGCTGCTCTGAAAAAGATCGTCGAGGGTATCAGCTACTACAACGCAAAGCGTTACTTCAACCTGTAAATTTCATCCCACACACAAAGGGAAGGCCCCTGCACACACGGCAGGGGCCTTCCCTTTTGTCTGTTGTTTTGCTGTTTTCGGGCTTTGGAGCCCCCGTTCAGGAGTCTTACGCCTCGGGACGCCAGCCCTTGGCCACATCCACCCAGCCCGCAAAGTTTTCCACAGCGCTCTCCAGTTCCGGTACCGTCAGCTTCACCGCCGAGCTGGCCGTGCCCGCCGCCGGGTAAACGATGTCAAAGCGCTTGAGGCTCTCATCCAGATACACCCGGACATCGGGCCGGATGGCAAAGGGACAGACGCCACCCATGGGATGGCCGACCCGTTCCACCAGTTCCTCGGGATGGATCATGGCCGCCTTGGTGTGGAACTGCGCCTTGTAGCGGGGGTTGTCCACCTTGCCGTCCCCGGCCATGACAATGAGCACGGCACGGCCATCCACCAGAAAGGCCATGGTCTTGGCGATGCGGGCTTCCTCGCAGCCCAGGTCTGCGGCAGCCTGGGCCACTGTGGCCGAGCTGGCACCAAACTCAATGACCCGGTCAGCCAGGCCCATGGGCTCAAGATATTTCTTGACGGTTTCAATGGACATTTTTCCTCTCCCCCTCATAACTTTGCCGGACTTTGCGGCAGATCAGTTTCTCTCCACATCAATTGAGGCAATTTTCAAAACGGTATTCTCATTCTGATATACCCGGCAGCTGACGCCTTCCGTTTTTTCGGTGATTTCCAGCTCTATCCGGGCACTTCCATCCGGTTGCAGCGGCGTATAGGCAATCACCTGGTATCCCTCTTCTCCCTTGACGCCTACCTGTAATTGTGCCGGCATATCCGCAGGCATCTCAATGCAGGAAGCGTTGAGCGTTACGGTATATCGGCCAGGCATCCAGGTTTGCGGTTCGCCCAGGAATGGGTAGCCCGCGATCGGCTCTGTGGTAAGGATATCATCCTTTACAGTTCCATTCACCACATACATATATCCGTTGCGCGGGGTGAGCGTCCACTTTGCCAGATAGATATGATATTTGGCGGGGACCGTCACTACTTCTTTCTGCTCCCCTACCTGTGCCAGCCGTTCCTTCAGCCAGGAGATATCTTCCGGGTTGTTGGAACTCACCACTGCCAGCAGTTGGCTGACCTGGCTTTGGTCCAGATACAGTTTCCGCAGATTCAAATTCACATCCTGAAACCCATCGCAGGGGATCCAGACGTCCAGATTGGAGCGATCCCGCAAGGTTGATTCCAGGGGCGTATACAGTTCCGGAATATATTGCAGCAATTCCTGCGTGATGGCAGTAGGGGCAACATAACTGCTTTTGGGTGCACCGATTCCCCCGTAGGCCGCGATAACCCCTCCGGTATAAAGCGAAGAACAGGCAAGCGCTCCGGCAAACACCCGCCGCGCCTGAATTCCACGCAGCAACGCCGGATACTGTGTACCGATTGCCACAACCATCAGCGCCGTTGACCAGGCATTGTACCGGGCGATGCCATCCATTCCGCAATTGATATTTGCCATCAGGGAATAAGCAAACATCGTAGCCACCAAGCCCGCACTCATCCAAAGATAGCGCCCGCATCGGCGGATGACCGCCAGCACCAGAAACACCAGCCAGATCACCAGCAAGACGGGCATATAGGGTAAAATGCCAAAATTCCAGTCGGTGAAATATGCCCAGAGATGCCGGAAAATCGTGCCATCATTCAACGGGATCCATTCTCCGCTGTAAGAAGCCGTCAGGTTGATGGCTCCGCAAATGGAATAATTGTAGGCAAAGGGTACCAGCCCGGGCAGATAGCAGCAGCCATAAAGAATTATTTTCTTCCAGTTGCCCACAAATTGTCCGACTCGCTGCCCTACCCGGCCCGATGTGGTTTTCCATCCAGAGAGCAGATACTCCCCGATCATGGCTAGCCCGATTGCCAGGATGCAGGGATTGGTGGTTCCCGCTACGGCAATCAAGAGTGCCGCCCGATGCTTGCGTCCGGTTGCCCACCACAGAGAGGCAATGGCAATACAGGCAAACTGGAACACTTCCGCCGATGACCAGCTGATATAAAAAATAATCGGGTGTACCCCCAGTGCCAGAACCAGAGCGGCCCGCTGCGGAAGCCTCAATTTTTGTTCGAAGGTCACGGCGGCCAGTACCAGCAGCACACATACCAGATTGGTCAGGCAAAAGGCATAATGCAAGGGCAATTTCAGCAAGCCGAGGAGTCCCAGCATAGGCAGACAGGCTGCCGGATAGGTGGGAAAATACCACGGCACAACGCCTTGCGGCGTGGTATAATGCGATCCCTGAAAATTCACATAAATTTCCGCATACTGGGGGAACCACTGTTGCGCCAGGGCAATTTCATCCTCCGAGATAATCCCATTTCCGTCATGGGCAAGAGACACCGTCGTCAGTGTATAACTTGCTGCCTCTCCGCAGAACTTGCTTCCCGCCTGAACGGTGATCACGACAAGAAATACCGCATACAGAAACACCGCGGCATAAAACAGTTTTTTCCATATTCCCGCAGAGCCTTTTGTCTGACTTTTTTCCATTTTTACCCCCAGCTTCCAGTTACTTTTTCTTTCCCAGCAATTTGGTCCGGATATACGCAAAGCAGGCATCCTCGCCTTCATCCCGCAGGATCTGCAGGCAGGTCTCCAGCTGGGCCCTCGTCTCCGGATGCATGATGTAGTGATCCTTGCTGTGATCGTAATACTCCCATGCCGAGGCATCGGTATAGTCCTTGCCCTTGTAGTTTTTGCTGGCGGCAATGCGGTCACAGACCATCTCAGCCACATAGCGTTCCGGCATGCGCATGCCCGCCATGGCGTGATCTCCCTCGGGGGAGTAGTCAATCCAGTATTCCAGGTGGTGCCGGTTGCGGCCCTTGTGATGCAGCCAGGCTGCGCTGTACCCCTCCGCCTTGCGCTGGGCGTTGTTGGGGCTGCAGGTTCCCTGCCAGTACCTGGCTCCCGCCAGAAACTCCACCGGTGCCAGTTTGCTCAGGTCATGGGTCAGCCCCTGCCAGTACAGACCGCACCGGAAGCAATACTTCCGGACCAGGACCTTGTGATGGTGTATCGTTTTATAATGCCGGATCGGATGCCACACGCGCCCGTTCCCTCCCCGTCTGCATCCGGGCAGCCCGGATGAATGGTTTGCCGCGCCCGGCACACAGTGCCTGCGCGGCTATGGTCTCTATTGTAATACAGATTTCTATTTCCTGCAACGCGGTCACGCCCGGCGAGGCCTGCGGGCCACCCGCACCCACGCCACGATCAGAGCCGCCAGCAGAGCGGCACTGGCAGGGACCGCCGAGAACTGGAACAGCACCGGGATCAGGTGGGAATGGATATCCGAATGTGCCTTGCTCAGCACCAGCCAGGAACACGGCGCCGCCACCGACAATGCCCACACACACAGCATGGGTGCAAGGGCAGCCAGGGTATCGCGGCGGCGCAGCATCAGCAGAACCGCCGCAGAGAGAACCGACGCCGCCAGTGTGACCGCCAGAATCTGCCCCAGTGTGAGGGAGACCCCGGCCGCAGTCAGGGCGGGTGTGGCATCCTGCACCAGGTATTTGGCCAGCACTCCCAGGACGGTGACGCCCTCCCGGACAGTATTGTCGCTGACGCTCATGCGGCTGCCTGCCGCCCCGAGAATGTTCTCCAGGCTGTCCTTCCAGTTGCCGTAGTAAAGAACGCCCTGGCACAGCCAGATTCCCAGCGCCGCCGCAACACCGGCCAATGCCGAAGCGCCCGCCGCCACCATCCGCACCACCCAGGGGCGGGCCGGACGGCCGGAAGCAAGGCTTTTGGCCCAGCACCAGACCAGGGGTGTCTCACAGAGGATAAGATAGGTGGAAATAAATTCAAAGCCGCACATGCAGCGCACCATGCAGGCCGCCCCCACCAGCATGACGGCCCAGACCGGCGTTTTGCCCCGGCGCAGCGTGGCTGCGCAGAGGGCGACCCCTGCCAGAAGGGGCAGCATCCAGATCCACAGGCACCAGTACAGATCCTTCATGCCGGTCTGCAGCCCGGGCGCCAGACAGACGGCAGCCAGCCAGGCCAGGGCAGGCAGAGCGCCCACAGCCCGGTACAGAGCGGCACAGACCAGCAGTGTGGCGAAGTAATAGAGGATGGCATTGGTGGTGTAGAGCATGGTTTCCCGCGCCACACCGTCATCCTGAACCACCGAATAGACTTTGTTGAGCACCCCCAGCGCCCAGCCCTGCAGGCCGGTCTGATGGGTGTAGCTGTGGAAATCCTCCGGACTGACCGGGGTGTTGTCCCGGTAGAGGTAACGGTTCTGGCCGTCGCCCCATTCCTCGGTATAGACCCCCATAAAACCGCCGGGAGCACTCTGGTCCTGCTGCATCTGGAGCATCCGGCCAAACACCAGCGCCTGGGAATAGTCATCCCAGCTGCCGGTGGCATAGGTGCTTCCGTTTTTGAGCTGTACCGCCAGCAGGGCGGCAATCAGAAACAGGCCCAGGGCCTGCAAAAGGGCCCAGAGCCTGCCATGGCGCCGCGCCCATGCCGGGCGCGGCAATGTGTTGTTTCGTAAAAAGTCCTGCTGCATGGGAATGCGGCCGGCCTCCTTCTGCTTGAATTTCAGCGATCCCACTTGTCGCACAGTGCCTGGATCTGGCTGGTGAATTTGGCAAGGTCCTTGTTGGCGCCGCCGCGGTTGTGCTCGATGACCACCAGCAACCGTTTGCCCATATTGACCAGGCGTTCGAAAGCCGGACTTGTGCGGACCACTTCCTTGCTGCTGCCCGCGGGGGCCTTCTCGATCTTCCGGCGGTTGCCGTCCGAAATGCACCGCACCGCCTTGCCGGCGAGCTCATACACCGAACCGTTATAGGGTGCGGCCGCCGCAAAACCCTCGCCCCGCAGATGCGCCGCCCAGGTTTCGGCCACGTCGTCATCGCCGTGATTGACAAAGACAAAGGACGGCTTGGGATCGAAATGTTGGATCCATTTATCCAGACCGGTGCGGTCGGCATGGCCGGACATACCGGTCATCTGGCGGATCTGCGCATTGACCTGCACATCCTCACCGAACAGGCGCACCTCGTCGGCCCCCTCAATGAGGGCGCGGCCCAGGGTGCCCCCGGCCTGGTAGCCCACGAACAGAATGGTGGATTCCTTGCGCCAGAGGTTGTGCTTGAGATGATGGCGGATGCGGCCGGCATCGCACATGCCCGACGCCGAGATGATAACCTTGGGCGTGGTGTCCAGGTTGATGGCCACCGAGTCCTCCTTGGTCTGGCTGATGCACAGGCCGGGGAACCACAGCGGGTTCTGGCCCGACTGCACCAGGGCAAGGGCTTCGGCATCGTAGCACTGGCTGTAATTTTCACGGAACACCGTGGTGGAGCGGTTGGCCAGCGGGCTGTCCACATAGACGGGGAAATCGTCATGGCCATGGACACGCCCCTTCGCCTTGATCTGGCGGATAAAATAGAGCAACTCCTGGGTGCGGCCCACCGCAAAGCTGGGGATCACCACATTGCCGCCCCGGTCCAGGGTGGTCTGCAGAATCTCGGTGAGTTCGCCCAGATAGTCGGGGCGGGGCGGATGATCCCGGTCACCGTAGGTGGATTCCATTACCACGAAATCGGCCTGGTCCAGATAGTGGGGATCCCGCAGCAGCGGCTGGTTCACATTGCCGATGTCTCCCGAAAAGACAATGGTCTGGGTCTCGCCGTTCTCGGTGATGCGCAGAGTGATGCTGGCGCTGCCCAGAAGATGCCCCACATCGGTAAAGACCGCCTCCACCCCGTCAAAGATCTGCACCGGTGTACCATACTGCTGGGGTTTGAACAGACGCATGGCGTTCTCGGCGTCCTCCAGGGTGTACTCCGGCTCCACCGGGTCCCGGCCGCTGCGCTTGGCCTTGCGGTTTTTCCACTCGGCCTCCTGCTCCTGGATGTGGGCCGAGTCCTCCAGCATGATCTCGCACAGATCCATGGTGGGATCGGTGGCATAGATATGCCCCCGGAACCCGTTTTTGTAAATGTGCGGGATCATGCCCGAGTGGTCGATGTGGGCATGGGTCAGCAGAATGGCTTCGATCTCGGCAGGGGCACAGGGCAGCTTGGTATTCTCATACACATCGCGCCCCTGCTCCATGCCGCAATCCACCAGGAACCGGTGCCCTGCCGCCTCGATCAGCGTACAGCTGCCGGTGACCTCCCGGGCGGCACCTAAAAATTGCAGTTTCATGACAGGACCTCCTTATTTCACCGGCACAGTGTACCGGCTCCGTTCGTTTCGTCTTGTCTTTCCCATGTCCCGCTCAAAACAAATTTCTCAGCCGGTCACATCCCCGCGGCCGACGCCGTAACGCGGCGCCTCGGGCAGGGTAAACACATCGGCAAAAGCATTGGTGGCATCGTTGATCGCCATACGGACGCACCAGAAGGCATCGCCGTAATCCCGCAGCACGGTATAGTTCTGGTCACTCAGTCCCCGCAGGGTGGCCGTGTCGGTGACGATGAGCACCGTGGCATCCTCAGCCACGTCCTTGGTCAGAAGGCTCTCGGTATAGGTCTCGGTCACCGTGCCGCTGTTCAGCAGTTCCAGGTAGGCGGCGCCGGTGGCGGCCACCAGCTGCACCCGCTCGCCGCCGGGCAGGGCATCCAGCAGGGCGCCCCGGGTGACATCCCCCTCCGTCAGCTCCGTGACGCCGCCCGCCAGGGCCACTGGCGTCATGCCCGCATACTCGGTCGGCCAGTGGTCACTGTCGGCCTGGGCAAGATTGAGGTAGGTCTCGGCCACATAGTTGCCGAAGCTGATGGTGCGGCAGGCCTCCTCGAAGGTGAAGAGCTTCTGGCCGCGCACCGACTCATCTCCCGTTTCCAGGGAATCCAGCCCGGAACGTGCGGAGTTGTAGGCGGCGGATACCGTCTCGTCAAAGCTGGAGCGGGCAGCCGTCATGGCCGCCTGGGTGATCTGGGAGGCCTTGGCCGTGACGGTGCCGGAGGCCGTGAAGGTCAGTTCCAGGCAGCCGACGGCCGAAAGCCCGCCGCCCGCCGGGACAACGGTGATGCCGGAGGCGGAGACTTCCTCTGTCGCCCCGCCCGCAATCACCGCATTGACGCCCAGATCGGACAGGTCGCCCAGCACGGCGGTATAGTCGGTATCGGGGCCGACAACGCAGACGATGGCGTCCACATTCTCGGCGCGCAGGGCTGCCACCTGCTCGGAGGCAGTCTGTTTGAGATCAGCGGCGGTCAGTTCGCTGCCCCGGGCCGAGTTGCCCAGGCTGGCCAGCGAGAAGAAGCCGATGCGCTTGCCCGCCGACTTGATGACCGCATTCATGCCGTTGGTGATCCGGTTGCGGTTCCAGCTGGTGCTGCGGTAGAACAGGGGCACACTCTCGGCGTTGCGCAGGTTGGAGGCCAGGGACTCGCCCGAGGCAGTCACCACGTCGTCCAGCAGCCGCTCGGTACCGAAGGCCAGGTCGCTGGCATCAAAGCACTGGAGATTGTAGCCTGCCGCCGAGAAGGCGGAGGTCATATCCATGCCGCCGGTCAGACTGGTGGGCAGGCTGCCCTGCAGGCTGCCGCCCGCGTCGATGAGGATTGCATCGTCGCTGCCCGCTTTGAGCGCCGCCACATCCGCCAGGCTTACGTCGCCGTCGGTGATGGTGCCGTGGAGTGAGCCGGTGGCGTAGATGGGCACGGTGATGTCGCCCACCCGGACGACGCATTCCGCCCAGGTGCGGCCGTCCGCCAAAGTGGCGGTGACGGTGCACTGACCGTCCCCCTTGGCCTGGACAACGCCTTTCTTGCTGACTGTGGCCACGTCCGGGTCGCTGGTGGACCAGTAAACCTTCTGGCCGCCGTCACTCTCGGCGGGTTCGTCCAGGGTGATGGTGGCCTTGTCGCCCTTCTGGCCCAGAGCCAGTTCGTTTTTGTAGGTATCATTGGTGAAGGTGGGCTGGATGACCTTGCCGTAGGCATCGGAAATGCCGGTCATGGTCAGGTCTTCCATGACAAAGTCGATGTCCACCGTCTCACTCTGGACGCCGTAGTCGGCGCCGGGCGCCTGATAGGTTGCCTGCCACATGGAGTAGGTCCCGGTGTAGCCCAGGGCCGACGAATACCGGGCGATCCACAGCTCATCACGCCAGGGATCAAAGGCCGGGTCGTCAAAGCGGGCCCGCACCCAGTTCAGCGAGGCATAGATACCCTGGCGTCCGGTATAGCCGTACTGTTCCAGCTGATCGAAGAAGGCCTCGGTCAGGGCTGCCATCTCCTCGGGGAAAAGCCCGGTAATGGCGGCATCCTCCAGGTCGTAGTAGACGGGATAATCCAGTTTGTAGGGTTTGTCGGTATAATCGGGCAGTTCCTCGTAGGGAGACTGGATCAGTCCCAGCAGCCGTGCCACATGGGCGGCCTCACTGCGGGCCTGCTCCTCGGTGGTGGCGTAGGAATACAGGTAAACGCCAAAGGGAATGCCCAGCTCGGTGCAGGCATCGGCGTTGCGCTCCCAGTA
>CALXHO010000063.1 GCA_944388125.1 uncultured Gemmiger sp.
CGACTTCCCTATGAGACCTCTTAACTGGTCCTCTCCTAACGAGTTCGCCGTCCAATATGTTTGACAAACCTACAAAACACCGCCCGGAAAGACATCGACCCGGGCCTCGTCGGCTTCAAATCACGAGAAAGGATAACGGGACTTTTCGGGATATTTGGCGACTTCTCTTGCAATCGGGCGGGGCAGCGACTACAATAAAACTATATGCCCGCTGTTTTTTTGAACCGGCCGTGCGGCAGCGGTTCACGGCGGCGCAACAACATAGAAGGGAAGTACCGAATCATGGCAAATCAACCGATGTCTCTCGGCACCGCCTGCGTGCAGGGCGGTTACACCCCCGCCAACGGCGAACCGCGCCAGATCCCCATCATCCAGAGCACCACATTCAAATATGACACCTCCGACGAGATGGGCAAACTCTTTGACCTGGAAGCCTCCGGCTATTTCTATTCCCGCCTGCAGAACCCCACCTGCGACTATGTGGCGGCCAAGCTGGCCCAGCTTGAGGGCGGCACCGCTGCCATGCTGACTTCCAGCGGCCAGGCGGCCAACTTCTTTGCCCTGTTCAATATCTGCAATGCAGGCGACCATATCGTCGCCTCCAGCTCCATCTACGGCGGCACCTTCAACCTGATCTCGGTCACCATGGCCAAGATGGGCATCACCGCGACTTTTGTCTCGCCCGACGCCACCGATGAGGAACTGGATGCTCCCCTCCGGCCCAACACCAAGGCCGTGTTCGGCGAGACCATCGCCAACCCGGCCCTGACGGTGCTGGACATTGAGCGCTTTGCCAATGCGGCCCACCGCCATGGCGTACCCCTCATTGTGGACAACACCTTTGCCACGCCGGTCAACTGCCGTCCCATCGAGTGGGGCGCCGATATTGTGACCCACTCCACCACCAAGTACATGGACGGCCACGGCGGCACCGTGGGCGGCGCCATCATCGACGGCGGCAAGTTCGACTGGATGGCCCATGCGGACAAATTCCCCGGCCTGACCACTCCCGACGACAGCTATCACGGCATCACCTATGCCGAGCGGTTCGGCAAGGAGGGGGCCTTCATCACCAAGGCGACCGCCCAGCTCATGCGTGACTTCGGCTGCACCCAGAGCCCCATCAATGCCTATATGATCAACCTGGGCCTCGAGAGTCTCCACGTCCGCATGGCCCGCCATTGTGAGAATGGCCAGGCCGTGGCGGAGTTCCTGGCCTCCCATCCCAAGATCGCCTACGTGGATTACTGCGGCCTGCCTGGCAACGCCTACCATGCCCTGGCCCAGAAGTACCTGCCTCACGGCAGCTGCGGTGTGGTCAGCTTTGGTGTCAAGGGCGGCCGCGAGGCGGCCAAGGCGTTCATGGGCTACCTGAAAATGGCAGCCATCGAGACCCATGTGGCCGATGCCCGGACCTGCTGCCTGCATCCCGCCAGCACGACCCATCGCCAGATGAACGATGAGCAGCTGGCAGCCGCCGGCGTCAAGCCCGACCTGGTCCGCATGAGCTGCGGCCTGGAGGACAAGGCCGACCTGATTGCCGACATCGCCCAGGCACTGGACAAGATCTGATCAAAACCGCCCGGCGCGGCAAAGCGCCAAAAGGAGAACACCATGCCGCTCATCATTCCCAAGGAACTGCCCGCCTATGAGGCATTGGCGAGCGAGAACGTCTTTGTCATGCGGAAGGAGCGGGCCCAGAGCCAGGAGATCCGCCCGCTGCGCATTCTGATCCTGAATCTGATGCCCACCAAGATCGTGACCGAGACCCAGCTGGCCCGCCTGCTGGCCAACAGCCCGCTGCAGGTGCAGCTGACTTTTCTGCAGACAGCCACCCATCCCGCGACCCATACCCCGCAGGAGCACATGAAGGCTTTCTACAAGACCTTTGATGAAGTGAAAAACGAGCGCTTCGACGGTATGATCATCACCGGGGCCCCGCTGGAGGATATGGATTACGAGCAGGTGGATTACTGGGACGAGCTCTGCCGGATCATGGATTACACCAAGACCAACGTCTACTCCACCATCCATCTGTGCTGGGGTGCGCTGGCGGGGCTGTATTACCATTTCGGCGTGCGCAAGGTACATCTGCCCAAGAAGATGTTCGGCGTCTTTGAACACCGGGTCACCCGGCCGTCCAACCCGCTGGTCCGCGGCTTTGATGAGGTATTTTACGCTCCCCACAGCCGCTGGGCGGGGCTCAATGAGCAGGACATTGCCGACTGCGGTGAACTGCGTGTTCTGGCCCGCAGCGACATTGCCGGACCCATGCTGCTCTCCACCGATTCCGGCCGCCAGATTTTTGTCATCGGTCATCCCGAGTACGACAAGTACACCCTGGATACCGAGTACCGCCGGGATGTGGCCCAGGGCAAGGAGATCAACGTCCCCCTCAACTACTACCCTGACGATGACCCGGACAAGGAGCCGATTTTCCGCTGGCGTGCCCATGGGCATCTGTTGTACACCAACTGGCTGAACTACTACGTGTACCAGAACACGCCCTATGACCTGGCCGAACTGCAGGCCCTCAAGGATTTCCGCAAGGCGCGCCAGGACTGAAGCCTGACGGGCAGCACCATAGAAAAACAAAAAGACGGCAGAGCCGCCGGTCCCCGAAGGGACCGGCGGCTCTGCCGCTTTTGTATGCACCGTATATGGAATACGGCATATTTGGCTTTGTCACGCAGAAAATCGGGCGCAATCAGTGCAGCAAGCGCCGATTTGCCCACCTGTCAATCAGGCGGCATGGGCGCGGTGCTTGGCGTAAGCGCGCTGGCAAGCCTTGACGATCTCGACGATGGGCAGGACCATGACCGCCAGAAGAAGGGCGATCAGGTACTCAGGCAGATCGACGGGGGTAAAGCCGAAAGCGTTGGCGATGAAAGGAACCTCCAGCACGACAGTGGTCAGAAGCAGGCTGCCCAGCATGGCGCCCCACAGGACCAGGTTGTGGCTGTGCAGGGTAAAGACGCTCTTGCGCTGGCTGCGCATATTGAAGCTGTGGACGATCTCGCACATGCTCATGGTCAGGAAGGCCATGGTCATGCCGTCGGGGGAGACACCCTTGGGCATCTCGAAGTAGCCCACTTCCATGCAGTGGCCGATGATATAGGAGGCCAGGGTGATGATGGTGATCAGGATGCCCTGATAGGCAATATCGATACCCAGACCACCGGCAAAGATACCGTCGGAAGCCTTGCGGGGTGGGCGGGACATGACGTCAGGCTCGGCCTTTTCCATGCCCAGGGCCAGAGCAGGGAAGCAGTCGGTGATCAGGTTGATGAAGAGCAGATGCACCGGCTGCAGCAGGGTGAAGCCCATCAGCGTGGCGAAGAAGACGCCCAGCACCTCGCTCATGTTGGAGGCCAACAGGAACTGGATGGCCTTGCGGATGTTGTCGTAGATGCGGCGGCCCTCGTCCACGGCATTGACGATGGTGGCAAAGTTGTCATCGGCCAGCACCATGTCAGCCACGTTCTTGGTGACGTCGGTGCCGGTGATGCCCATGCCGATGCCGATGTCGGCGGACTTGATGGACGGGGCGTCGTTGACGCCGTCGCCGGTCATGGCGGTGACGCAGCCGGCCTTCTTCCAGGCGGTGACGATGCGGACCTTGTGTTCCGGCTGTACGCGGGCGTAAACGCCGTAGTTCCGGATGGTCTTGCTCAGCTCCTCGTCGGAGATGTCGTCCAGGGCGGCGCCGGTGATGGCCTGGTCGGGGCTGGAGATGATGCCCAGCTCGGTGGCGATGGCCACGGCGGTATCCTTGTGGTCGCCGGTGATCATGACCGGGCGGATGCCTGCGCTGCGGCATTCCTCGATAGCAGCCTTAACCTCGGGGCGGACCGGGTCGATCATGCCGGTCAGACCGATGAAGCAGAGATCCTGTTCCAGGTAAGCGGGATCATTGCTGGCGGGGCGCTCTTTCCAGAAACGGCGGGAGGCGGCCAGCACACGCAGGGCACGGTCGGCCAGGAACTTGTTGTCGGCCAGGATGGCGGCGCGCTTCTCGTCGGTCATGGGGACGGCCTTGCCGTTTTCCAGATAGCTGGAGCAGCGGCGCAGGATCTCGTCGGGAGCGCCCTTGGTGTACTGGACAAAGCCGTCGGTGGTCTTGTGGATGGTGGACATCATCTTGCGTCCGGAGTCAAACGGCGCCTCATCCACACGGGGCTCAGCGGCCTCCAGCTGGGACTTGGGCAGGCCCACCGACGCGGCGTAGGCAACCAGGGCGGCCTCGGTGGGCTCGCCCTCGGCCTCACCGGCGTCGTTGAGCTTGGCGTCGCTGCACAGGGCCATGGCGGTGGCGAGAGCCTTCTCATCGTCGCCGGTGTGCTCCACAACAGTCATCTTGTTCTGGGTCAGGGTGCCGGTCTTGTCCGAGCAGATGACCTGAGCGCAGCCCAGCGTCTCAACGGCAGTCAGCTTGCGGATGACGGCATTGCGCTTGGACATATTGGTGACGCCGATGGACAGCACCACCGTGACGACGGTAGCCAGACCTTCGGGGATGGCGGCCACGGCCAGGGATACGGCGACCATGAAGGTGGACAGCACGGTGTCCAGGTCAAAGCGGCCGGCAGAAATCAGGTTGAAGATAAAAATGAACACGCAGATGCCCAGCACCAGCTTGGACAGAGTCTGGCCCAGCTGATCCAGCTTTTTCTGCAGCGGGGTCTGCTCATCCTCGGCGGCAGCCAGGGCGCCGGCGATCTTGCCCATCTCAGTATCCATGCCGGTGCGGGTGATGACGGCGCGGCCGCGGCCGTAGACGACGGTGGAGCCCATATAGCACATGTTCTTGCGGTCGCCGAGAGGAACCTCCTTGCCGTCCACAAGGCCCAAGGCTTTGGTGACCTTGTTGACGGGGACACTCTCGCCGGTCAGGGCTGCTTCCTCGATCTTGAGGCTGGCGCTCTCCAGCAGACGGCCGTCGGCGGGGACGGCATCGCCAGCTTCCAGCACGACAACGTCGCCGGGCACCAGCTCATCGGAGTGGAGCAGCACCTGCTTGCCGTCACGCAGCACCTTGCTGGTGGCGGCGGTCATGCTCTGCAAGGCCTCAATGGCGGCTTCGGCCTTGCTCTCCTGATAAACACCCAGGATGGCATTGAGCAAAACGACGATCAAAATGATAAAAACATCGGCCATGCCCTCGCCCTCGAACACGCTGGTCACAGCAGACACGGCGGCGGCCACCATCAGAATGATGAGCATGGGGTCTTTCAGCTGTTCCAGAAACCGCTGGAACAGGGTGGGCTTTTGGGCTTCCTTGAGCTTGTTGGGGCCGTGCTCCGCCAGGCGCTTGGCAGCCTCGGCGGAAGACAGGCCTTCCGCCGAACTTTTGGTCTCGGAGAGAATCTCCTCAACGGATTGGGTATACTCGTTCATGCAAAATCTCCTCCTGATGAACATGGGTATTACGGAATATCATACGGAACCAATGGAAAGCAATACAGTTCAAATGCCCTGTATTTATAGTATAACAGGAAAACTCCTGAACACCCAAAAAATTATAAAATGCCAAGCCCCGAAAGCAAGGTCTTGACGCCGATAAGGATGAGCACCACGCCGCCCGCCCGTTCCGCGGCGGCACGGAAGCGCGCACCGAACACAGCGCCGATCTTGACGCCCAGTGCCGAGCAGACGAAGGTGGTCACACCGATCAGACAGGCGGCGGGCAGGATGGCAACGTCCAGCGCGGCGAAGGAGACGCCCACGGCCAGCGCGTCGATGGAGGTTGCCACGGCCAGGGGCGGCAGGGCCCGGGGGCCGAAGTCATCGTCCAGCGTCTCGGTCTCGCCAAAGCTCTCCCGGATCATGTTGCCGCCGATGAGGGCCAGCAGGATGAAGGCCAGCCAGTATCCCACGCGGGAGATGAGGGAGGAAAAGCTGCTGCCGAGAAAATACCCCAGGGTGGGCATCAGCGCCTGAAAGCCGCCGAAATAGATGCCGCACAAAAGGGCGTGGGAGAGCCGCAGCCTGCGCACCGAAAGCCCCTTGCAGATGGACACCGCGAAGGCATCCATCGACAGCCCGATACCGATGAGGAACAGGTCAAGGAAAGTCATGCCGCAAAACCTCGCTTTATTCGTTTGTAAAATCTCCTGATGACACAGGGAGGGCGG
This sequence comes from uncultured Gemmiger sp., assembly GCA_944388125.1. Taxonomy (GTDB): domain Bacteria; phylum Bacillota; class Clostridia; order Oscillospirales; family Ruminococcaceae; genus Gemmiger. The sequence goes on from CALXHO010000063.1 coordinate 6,135, forward strand.
CGCAACAAAAAAGCGAGGCTTATCTGCGCCAAGGCGTACAGATAAGTCTCGCTGATTAAAACAAAGCCAGGACAGGGATCCCGTCCAAGATGTTGGCAATGTTGCGTGGGGGATGCCACGCCAGCTACTCCCTTATGTTGGTAATATATCACGCGGTCAGGGGAAAGTCAACACAATTTCGCACAGGATTGCACTGTGCGGCATTTTGCAGTAGAATATACCCATATTTGTTTCAAGACGGGGATTGGGATGTGATCAAACATGCAGTATAAAGTTCTGGCACTGGATCTGGACGGCACACTGACCGACAGCAAAAAGCAGATCACGCCGCGCACCGAGGCGGCTCTGCGCAAGGCTGCAGCAAAGGGGGTGCGGATCGTCCTTGCCAGCGGACGCCCCACGGTGGGAGTGCAGCCGCTGGCCGAGCAGCTGGATCTGGCGGAAAACGGCGGCTGTATCCTGAGCTATAACGGCGGCAGGATTGTCGACTGCAAAACCGGCCAGACGCTGGTGCAGCATGCATTTCCGCCGGTGCTGGTGGGCCCGGTGTGCGAGTTTGCCCACGAGGCAGGCATTGTGGCTCTGACCTATGATGCCCGGGGCATTCTGACCGAGGAGCCGGACAATCCCTATGTACAGGAGGAGGCCCGGATCAACGGTATCCCTGCCCGTAAAGTGGATAACCTTGCCAGCGCTGTGACCTTCCCGGTCAACAAGTTTTTGCTGGTGGGCGATCCGGAGCGCATGCCCCATGCCGAGGAGCTGATGCAGCAGCGGTTTGCAGGCAAACTGTCCATCTACCGCTCTCAGCCGTTCTTTATTGAGACAATGCCCCTCGGCGTGGAGAAAGCGGCGTCCCTGGCGCTTTTGCTGCGCACCATGGGACTGTTTGACAAAAATCTCATGGCCTGCGGCGACGGCTGGAACGATCTGCCCATGATCCAGTATGCGGGTATGGGCGTTGCCATGGGCAATGCGGTGCCGCCGGTCAAGGCAGCAGCCGACTATGTCACGGCGGACAACGATCACGACGGTGTCGGCCTGGCAGTGGAAAAATTCATTTTGGAAGAGGAGGAACCGGGTTGAACCTGATCGTTTTTGACCTGGAATGGAATATCGGGTATCAGCCCAAAACCTTCCGGTACCACGGCACCGAGCTGACGCTGCGGGGCGAGATCATCCAGATCGGCGCCGTCCGCATTGATGAATCCGGCAGCATTCTCGACACCTTTGACATGACGCTGCGCCCGCGCATTTTCCGTAAACTGCAGCATCACATTGCAAAGGTGACCGGTCTGTCCCAGGGAGAGATCGACGCCGGTGTGCCCGTTGCCGACGGCCTGGCCGAGTTTGTCCGCTGGGCCGGTCCCGATGCCTGCTTTGCCGAGTGGGGCCTTGACGATGTGCCGGTACTCAAGCAGAACCTTTTTCTCTGCGGACTGGACGAGCGCTGGCCGGCGAAGTGGTATGATCTGCAGCGAGTCTTTCTGGAAAGCTACCCCCGCAAGGAGGGGGAGGGCATGACGCTGGAAAGCGTTGTCGATCGCATGGGCATTGAAAAGGACCAGGCATTCCACAACGCACTGGTGGATGCCCTGTATACGGTCAAGGTCTGCCGGCTGCTTCCTCTGGCGGAGGCCCTGCGCGCCTACCCCACGGAGGAACAGCTGCTTCAGCAGGCGCTGCTGACCGATCCCGCGGCCAGCTACTATGATGTGCAGATTTTCCGCGACCGGCTGGAGCATGATGACTACAAAAACGATCCCGCCCTCTGTTCGGTCAACTGCCCGCTGTGCGGCGCTGCGCTGTCGGTAGGGGAGATCTGGCTCAAGCGTGGCAATACCGGCTATTATACCGAGGCCGGATGCCCCAAACACGGACCTTGGTTTTTACGATTCAAACTGTCCCGGCGGGACGGACTGCATTGGAGTTTTGCCCGCTGTCTGGAGGCAACCCGGCCGGAAACGCTGGAAAAGTGGGAACACCAGAAAGCACGGATGGAGGCACGCCTGCGCCGCAAGGAAGAAAAACAGCGGCAGGAATGAGCGCTCTGCGGCAGAGCGGCAGCGCTTTTCTGTAAAGCACAGGATACAAGTACGCGCCGTGACGCCGGAAGAAATTTCTTGCGGCGGAAACGGCGCGTTTTCTTTTTGGCAGAGGAATCTGCAAACAGTTAAAGCGAGAGAAAAGAAGGCTGAAAAAACCACACCTTTCCAGTATGTGCAAGAGAAAAAATGTGCATAAAAATGCTCCCCGGACACCCCTCATCCGCGGAACTGTCGGATATAGCACTGATATTGCTATGCTTTCTTGCGAAATACAGCGAAAAATTTGTCGTTGAAATATATTTTGCACACGACGGCAAAAATCATCCATTGCAAAAGTATTGCTTTTCCGAATGTGGGACGGTATATTTGTGATTGATTTTATGACGCAGTAAAGCGGAAAAAGAAAAAATGCGCCCTTAAAATTAGATCTGGGGGGATCATGCATGAGGGAAAACATCAGGTGTGTATATGTCCGTGAATATTCCGAGCTTCCCGGCCTGCAGCAAGCGGGGACCGTACAATATGAGCTCAAAGAGTATGACGGCAGGTATCATCTGTGCACCAGGCGGATGCCGGGCGGCAAGGCGGGGGCATTCTGCCTGTCGGGCGTGACGGAGAGCACGGCGCAGAATTTGCTGCGTTTTCTGTACGAGAACTCGGTTGAGCCGGAACTTGCGCTTGCGGTGGCGCAGGACTGTATGGAGGAGCCTGCCAGGGTGTGGCAGGCGGCCGAGAACGGGAATTCCTGAAAAAACACAAGATGTCGACCTTGGGGGAAGAAAGGACTATGACGAAACTGTCCGGACAAAGAGCGAAAATAGCGGCCGTCTTTGCGGATGCGGACCGCGGCCAGCGCGAGGCGATCAAGCTGTACGCCTCGGTTCAGACAGAGATCGATGTGCTTGCCGTTGTGCCGCGGGGCGCCGACGTGCTGGAGATGTTCCGGCAGGGGCCTCGTCCCGACGTCCTGGTGGTGGATGCACTGCTGCCGGACATGAGCATTTTTGAGTTGCTTTCAGGGCTCAGCCGCCTGTGCCTGAAAGATCCTCCCGCTGTGGTTGTGTCGCTGTATACCCCGAGCGACGCTCTGCGCAGCAAGCTCTTGACATATGGAACGGATTTCTTTATTCTAAAGCCATATCGACTGCCGGCCCTGTTTGAAGCGGCGGCCTGTGTTGCCTGTGATACGCCCTCGGTGCTGGAGCGCAGGGCAAGGTCACATATCAACTGGTATCTTGAGGTGCTGCATGCCCCGGCGGATGCCGACGGGACTGCCTACTTGCGCCGGATGCTGTTTGAGCTGGTGGTGCATGATGAGCTGGCGACGGCGGATGAGCTGTGCCGCGTCATGGCGGAGGAAAGCCGTACCACGCCCAACAGCATCAGCAAGTCCATCGGTCGTTCCATCCGGGAAATCTGGCGGCAGAGCACGCCGGAATATGTGGCGCTGTGTGAATATTTTGGAGAAAGTACGGACAAGCCTCTGTCCAATATGAAGCTGGTCAAAGGTTTGGCCAGTCGGATCCGGTGGGAACTCAACCTGTAAGAGAGCGTCAGCCTGAACCGGAGATGCGTGCTTTCCGAGGGGGAGGTGCAGAACCATGGAATCCAGAAAGAAGGACGCCGCCGCTGAGCGGGAACGTGCTCTGCTTCGCGGCGGGCTGCGCGGCCGCATGGCGGGGGGATTCTGCACGCTGCAGGGATCTGTGGATGCCCTGCAGCGCTATCTTGCGGCAAACGCCACACCCGATGTATACGAGGTGGCCCGCACCATGCTGGACCAGATGACGGGACGGATTGCTGCTCTGGAGCGGGTTTCCGGCAATGCCGCCGAACTTGCCTGCGGGGTCCTGACCTGGGGCGCGGGGGAACTGGCACCGCTGGAACTTTCGGAATACCTGGCGGAATTGCGGGGTTGCATTAATGAGGAACTTGCCATCCGCGGTTTTGGTGTGCGCGCCGCTGTGGAGGGGGAGACCGGGCCGTTGTGGGCCATGGCAACCACCGGACTGGTGGACGGCATCCTTGTCAATCTGCTGTCCAACCTGATTCAGGTCTGCCCGGGCGGCAGGATGACGCTGCGCCTTGGCCCGGGGCGGACGCTTACCTATCGGGACGATGGCCCCGGTATGGATCACGGAACGGTTTCCCGGCTGCTGGAGGAGGGCAAAGTGCCTGAGCGGCTGTTGGACCAGGGCTGTGTCGGCCTGCTGATGGTGCGGGAATACGCCCTTGCCATGGAGTGGACCATTCACGTTGAAGAGGGGGACGGGCTTTGCATCCGGTTTGACCTGCCGGAATTTGATGCCGCTGCCGCCGTCCGCCCTGCACTGCGGGACACGGCGGCGGAAGGCCGCAGCCGGGCTGCCGTGCTGTCCGACCGCCTCAAGCGGGAACTGGACGGCGCCTTTGGACCGTATACCGGGAATTCCGGAAAGGGCTGAATGTCAGGCCGGCAGACTCGGAGCTGGTCCCTGAAGCAGCAGAACGTATAGAATCATCAGATGGATCACCGTCGGCGATGCGCCGCGGCCCGGTATCCCCATCCGGATATCGGAAACCGCTGCCGTCCCGGCGGTGTTTTTGTGTCGTTTATGAGGGGAAGACGAAATTTTGATCGGCCGGATGTGCTGCACAGGGGAAAAGACAGACTCTAAAGGACTTTTTTGTTCGCTTTTGTTTACTTTAAGGACAAACTATTGTAAAATATCTCTGATATGATTCGTACGAGAACAAATTAACAGAAATGGTGGTATTGGACATGGCAGTCGTATACAAGCGTGTTCTGCTCAAAGTCAGCGGCGAGGCCCTTGCCGGAGAAAAAGGCGCTGGTTTTGATGAAAATGTGATCGCATCGATCTGCTTCGGCATTGCCAAGGCGTATCATGCCGGTACGCAGATCGGTATCGTCGTGGGCGGCGGCAACTTCTGGCGCGGCCGTTCCAGCGGCAAGATGGACCGTATGGATGCCGACAAGATCGGCATGCTTGCCACGGTGATGAATGCTCTGGCCCTCAAGGATGCCCTGCGCCAGGCCGACGTGCCTGCCGTGGTCATGACCAGTGCAGTCATGCCGCAGGTGGCCGAGACCTTCACCAGCGACAAGGCCATCGCCGCGCTGGAATCGGGCAAGGTGGTCGTCTTCGGCGGCGGTACCGGCAACCCCATCTTCTCCACTGACACGGCATCCGCCCTGCGGGCTCTGGAGATCAGTGCCGACATCATGCTCAAGGCCACGATGGTGGACGGTGTCTACGATAAGGACCCCCACCGCTATCCCGATGCCGTGCGCTATGACACGCTGACCTTCACCCGCGTTCTGGACGAACGCCTGGCCGTCATGGATTCCACGGCGGCGACTCTCTGCCGTGACAACGGCCTGCCCATTCTGGTGTTTGACCTGGCCGACCCCGAAAACATCGCCCGTGCGGTGGCGGGGGAAACGGTGGGCACACTGGTCAAGGAATGACCCCCGACAATGGAACCCTAGGCGCTGCAACGCCTGCAGACAATTGAAGTAACATGAGGTAAGGAGTAACGCTATGAGCAGCACCACGAAGATTTACGAAGAGAAAATGAACAACTGTGTCGCCCATCTGACCCGTGAGCTGGGCACCATCCGCGCCGGCCGGGCCAACCCCGGTGTTCTGGACAAGGTTGCGGTGGACTATTACGGCACCCCGACGCCGGTCAACCAGATTGCGGCGGTGGCTGTGGCCGAGGCCCGCATCCTGACCATCACCCCCTGGGACGGCAAGCTGGTCAAGGCCATCTCCAAGGCCATCCAGACCAGTGACATCGGCATCAATCCCATT